>NZ_JBEVLO010000347.1:0-6795 GCF_040509115.1 Mycobacterium sp.
GCGGTCGACGCGTCGAGCGTCACGCGCCCATGTCCACCCGTGTCCCGATGCCCCGCCTGCGGGCGGTCTCGACCAGTGCGTGGGCGGTGACGAGGTCCTGCAGGCCGATGCCGACCGAGTTGAACAGGGTCACGTCGTCGTCGCTCTGCCGTCCGCGGCGGGGGTCGACGATGACGTCGCCCAGTTCGACGGCGACGTCCGACTCGCGCAGATGGCCTTCGCGGATGGCGATCACCACTTCTCCCGACTTGGTGAGCGCGGTCGGGCGGCTGTCGACGACCAGTCGCGCCGACGCCATTCCAGCGCCGTCGATCTCGCGGTGATCGTTGCGCGGCGGGGCGCCGACGGCGTTGAGGTGAAGGCCGGGCCGGAACCAGGCGCCCTCGACGATCGGCACCCGTGACGGGGTGAGCGTGCAGACCACGTCGGCGGCCGAGAGGACGTGCCGGGGGGAATCGGCGCGCTCCACCCTGAGATCCAGATCCTCCACTCGCTGGCGGAACTCATCAACGGTGGCGGCGCTGCGAGACCACACGAACACCTTGTCGATCGGCCGGATGCGTGCGATGGCGCGGGTGTGCTCGACGGCCAGGTTGCCTGCTCCGATCAGGCCGAGCGACGTGCTCGACGCCCGCGACAGGTGCGCGGTCGCGACGGCGCTCGCCGCTGCGGTGCGCACCGCGGTGATGATGCGCCCGTCCAGGACTGCGACGCACTCGCCGGTGTCGGTGGACGTCAGCAGGATGGTGGATCGCTGCGTCGGCAACCCGACCGCGCGGTTGAACGGCATGTCGGACAACATCTTCACCGCGCTGTAGTGCTGGCGTTCCGCGGTGGCCGTCATGGGAATCACCGTCCCGCCCCCGGCGAGGGAGAGGGCGGCGGGCGCCGGATTGGTCGCGGTCCCGATGGACAGGTCGGCGTGTGCGCGTTCGACCGCGTCGTAGACGGCGGACCGATCGATGATGGCGGCGACGTCCGAGTGGGTGAGCACGATGGCCATGGCTGGGTTCCTTTCGGGTTGTGGTGATTAGACGCGGCCGACGTAGGGGACGGTCAGACAGGAGGGCGCCTTGCGTCCGCCGACGAAGCCGCTGATCGCCACGATGGCGATGAGGTAGGGCAGCATCACCAGCACGGCGTAGGGAATGTTGACCCCCAGCGCGGGTAGCGCGAACTGCATGGCGCGGGCCACGCCGAAGAACAGTGCCGCCCATAGGATTCCACTGACCCTCCACCGGCCGGCGATCACCGCGACCACGGCGAGGTAGCCCATGCCCGCTGTCATGTTCTCGCTGAAGGACCGGACCTCCGACAGGGCTAGTTGGGCACCTGCCAGACCGCCCGCGCCGGAGGCGATGAGCACCCCGATGACACGGGTGCGGTTGACCGCGAGGCCGGTCCATCCCGCGGAGGTGGCGTCCTCGCCGACGGCGTCGATCCGCATTCCCACCATCGTGCCGCTGGAGAAGACCACCGCCAGCACGAGGACGATGGCCACGCACGCGTACCCGAGCGGCGTCTGACCGAACAGGGCAGGCCCGATGACGGGCACGTCGCCGAGTACCGGGATGTCGACGTCGTCGAAGGCGGGGACCGACTGGCCCCGGCCTCCGTCGAGAAGGACGCGCGCACCGAAGGTCGTCAATCCGAGCGCGAGCGCATTGGCGGCGACTCCGACGACGATCTGATCGGCGCGGAACCGAACACTGAGCAACGCCTGGGCGAGGCCGAAGATCAGCCCGGCCACGACGCCGGCGACGGCACCGAAGATGGCGCTTCCGATCGTGACGGAGGCCAGCACGCTGGCGAAGGCGCCGGCCAGCATCATGCCCTCCATGCTCAGGTTGAGCACGCCTGCGCGTTCGCTGATCGACTCTCCGGTCGCGGCGAGGAGCAGGGGGATCGCGAACGCGACTCCGCTGGAGACGATTTCGGTGATCATGCTGGTGCTCATGCCGAGACCTCCTTCGTGTGATCGTCGGCGAGTTGGGTGCCGGCCGAAAGTGATTGTGGTCGTTTGGGTTTGGTCGTCGTCCACCAAGCTGCGCCTGCGATGAAGATGATGAGGACGCTCTGGACGACCGTGATCGTCGACGCGGGTACGCCTGCGGCGAGTTGCAGATTGATCCCGCCGGAGACCAGGAAGCCGAAAAGCAGCGAGACGGCGGCCACGGCGGTCATGGAGCCGCGGGCCAGTAGCCCTACCACCAGTCCGCTGAAGCCGAAGCCCGACGAGAAGCCGTCGGCCAGGATGAACGGTGCGGTGGTGACGAGTAGTCCGCCGGCGAGCCCGGAGAAGCCGCCGGCCGCGGTGAGGCCGACGAACGCCGTTCGGTCGACCGGTACTCCGAGGCGAGCGGAGGCACTACCGGACAGGCCGACGGCGCGAAGGCGAAGCCCGGCCGCGGTGTGGCGCAGCATGATTCCGATCGCCGCCACCAGGATCACCGCGAGCACGATCGCGATCGTCGCTGGATTCTTGTGGAGCCCCAGCAGGGGAAGATGGGCTGCGGCAGGGAGGGCTTCGGATTGCGGGAGCGTCTCCGATGACGTCATCGGCTGACGCAGCAACGACGGCTCCTGGACCATCAGCACCACGAGGGCGAGCCCGATGAAGTTGAGCAGCAGAGTGGTGATGATCTCGCTGGTGCCGCGATGCACCCGCAGCCACGCGGCGATCGAAGCCCACGCGCCACCCGCCACGGTGGCGGCGATCAGGATGGCGGTCAGCGCCAGAGGCGACGGCAGCCCGGCAGGCAGCGAGACGCCCACCGCCGTGGCGGCGATGCCGCCGAGGCACAGTTGGCCCTCACCGCCGACGTTGACGAGCCCGGCTCGGTAGGCGACGGTGAAGCCCGCTGCCACCAGCATCAAAACGGCAGCGGTGTTCAACGAGGTGCCGATCGCGAAGCGCGATCCCAGGGTGCCCTCGACGAGGGCGTCGATCACCTCGACCGGTCCGGCTCCCGCGGTGGCCGCGAGGCCGAGGCCGACGATGGCGGCGGCGATCAACGCGCCGATCGCGACCGTCAGGGGGTGGCGGATCCGGGGCTTGAGACCGGTCATGCGCAGACTCCCGTCATGAGGATTCCGACATCGGTTGCAGCGGTTGGTGAATCGGTCATGACCGAACCGGTCAACGTCCCGCGGTAGGCCACGACGATCCGGTCGCACACGGCGATCAGCTCGTCGATCTCGCTGGAGGTGACGAGTACTGCGGCACCGTCGTCGGCGGCGGCGCGCAGCCTGTCGAGCACGAACCCGACCGCGCCCGCGTCGAGGCCGCGGGTCGGTTGCGCCGCGACGACGACGCGTAGGCCCGCGGTGGACAGCTCGCGGGCCAGAACGACCTTCTGTTGGTTGCCTCCGGACAGGGAGCCGATGGGAGCGTCCGGGCTCGACGCGCGGATCTTGTACTCCGCGATCGCCTTTGCGGCGTCGGTCCGCATCCTGGCGCGGTCGAGCAGGCCCCACCGTCGGTAGTCCGCCAGGCGGGGCATCGCGATGTTCTCGGCGATCGACAGTTCGGCGATCATGCCTTCGGCGTGGCGGTCCTCCGGGATTACGGCCAGCCCCGCGCCGGTGCGCTGAGCAGGCGATGCGCCGGTGAGGTCCGCTCCGTCGATGCTGACCGTCCCGTTCGTTGGCGGCAAGGCCCCGGACAGCACCTCGATCAGTTCGGACTGTCCGTTGCCCTCGACGCCTGCGATGCCGACGATCTCGCCACCGGCGATGCTCAGGCCGACGTCAGCCAGCGCGACGCTACCGTCGGATCTGGTGACGCCAATACCGTCCACTCGCAGCGCCGCACCGGTGTCGGCGTTCGTCGATCTCCGAGGCGTGCGGGCACGCTCGAGTGGTTCGGTGTCGCCGAGCATGAGTTCGAGCAGTGCCGACAGCGGGACGTCGGCCAGCCTGCCGCCGCCCACGACGGTGCCTGCGCGCAGGACCGTGGCCTCGTCGGCGGCGCGGGCCACCTCGCCCAGCTTGTGCGTGATGAGCACGACGGACTTCCCGTCGGCGACGAGCGCGGCGCACGTCGCGATCAGCGCGTCGATCTCGGTGGGGTCGAGAACGGCCGTCGGCTCGTCGAGCAGGATCAGCTGGGGATCCCTGAGCAGTGCCTTGACGATCTCGACGCGCTGGCGCGCGCCGACGGTCAGGTCACCGACGGTGGCCTTGGCGTCCACGGTCAAGCCGTAGGAGTCGGCGATGCGGGCCAGGTCGGTGGACAGTCGGCGCCTCGGCGGCCGGAAGCCGTCGCGTCCGAGCAGCAGGTTGTCGGCCACCGTCATCGTTGGGATGAGCGAGAAGTGCTGGTGCACCATCGCTACTCCGGCCCGCAGGGCGTCGGACGGATTGCGCGGCCGGTACTCGGCGCCAGCTAGCCTCATGCGGCCGGTGTCGGGGGACACGGTGCCGTAGATGCTGTTGCACAGCGTCGACTTGTCTGCCCCGTTCTCGCCGAGGATGCAGTGCACGGACCCGGGTTTGACGCTCAGCGTGACGGCGTCCAGCGCGCGAACGGTGCCGAACGTCTTGCCGACGCCGTCCATGGCGAGCAGGGCGGTGGTGGTGTCGGGCACCACGTGGTCTGCGGTGATGGTCATGGCACGGACTCTCAGTACGCCTGGACGGTGCCGGCGACGATTGCCGACTTGGCGTTTTCCACGGCGGCGGCGACGGCGGGATCACCCGAGCAGACGAGGTAGTCGGTGCCACCCTTGTCGCTGGTGACACCGAACGGCACCTGCTCGGCCTTCCACGTTCCGTCCATCATCGAGGACACGGCATACTCGATCTCGGTGCCGATGTCGGTGCGGACGAAGCCGGCGTAGACGGTGTTTGCGCAGTCGCCGGGGATCGGTCCGCCGCTCATCCGGTTCCCGGACTCCTTGGCGGCCTGTTCCATGCCTTGCTTCCCGAGGTTGACGATCTGGCTCAGCACGTCCGCGCCGCTGGCGTAGGCGGTGCCCGCGGCCTGCTTCGCCTTCGCCGGGTCGTTGAAGTCGCCGACGTACTGCGGGTTGAGCACCTGCACGTCGGGTCGAGCGAATCGGGCACCGTTGCCGAACGCGTTCGCCGCGTTGACGATTGCCGGCAGTTCGACACCGCCCACGAACCCGACGGTGCCGGTCTTCGAAGACGTGGCGGCCGCGGCGCCTGCGATGAACTCGGCCTCAGCCTGCTGTGGGTCGTAGTAGGCCAGGTTGGGCATCGGCTCGGCGTCTGAGGGACCCCCGATCTCGACGAACATCACGTCGGGGAACTGGGGGGCGACCTTGCGAACGTCCGCGTCGGTCTGGCCGCCGACGGAGATCACCAGATCGTTCTGAGATGCGAAGCGCTGCAACGCCTGCTGGTAGTCAGCGGCCGCCACCTGTTCGACGTAGCTGGCGTCGACCCCGTCTCCGTATTCGGCTTGGACCCGCTGAAACCCCTGGTATCCCGACTGCATGAAGCCGGTGTCGTTGATGGAACCGGGTAGGAAGACGCCGACGGACAGGGCGTCGTCGGTGCCGGTCTTGCTTTCCGAGGACCCGCAGGCACTGGTGCCCAGTGCGACGAGGCCTGCGGCCGCCAGGGCGACGACCTTGGTGGGGAGTGTGCACTTCATCGAATTCTCCTGCGTTGGGGCTACCAATTAGCGGTATACCGTTACGAAGAGCCTCCGACCGAGCCATTTCGATTTGGTTTCCCCGGAGTAAGGATCGTGTTAATGGTATACCACTAAGTCGACGGCGGCTATGCTGTAGTCGAGCCCATGGAAAGGGGTCGATGATGACAACCGCGGTGCCGGAAGCGGCCCGAAAGTCGCTGCGCGAGAGGGCTTACGACGAGCTGAGGTCGCGGATCGTCGGGCTGGACCTGGCGCCGGGAACCCGGCTCGTCGAGCGTGACCTGGCCGAGGAGCTCGCCGTGTCCCGCATTCCGCTGCGCGAGGCGATACAGCGACTGCAACAGGATGGCCTGGTGGTGGTCGTGCCACGTCAGGGCGCCATCGTGTCGCCGTTCACGGTAGACGACGTCCGCGACCTGTTCGACGTGCGGGAGAGCCTGGAGGTCCTCGCCGCGCGGCTCGCCGCCGAGCGTGCCGATCACGCGGGATTGAAAGCCCTTGCTGCGCAACTCGATACCGCACGCCGCGCGACGAGGCGCGACGACAAACCCGCCATCGCGGCGGCCAACGCCGGCTTCCACACGATCATCGTCGACCTGGCCGCCAACCCACTCCTGGAATCGCTCCTGCGACCGTTGGAGGCCAGGACCCAGTGGCTCTTCCACCTCACCAAGGACCGCGACCCCGGCGTGCAGTGCCGTGAACACGAGGAGTTGCTCGCCGCGATCGCCGACCACGACGCCGACCGCGCCGCGGCCTCCGCCTTCCACCACGTGCACTCCGGCCGCGACGCCAGCCTGGCCATGGCCGCCGACTGGTCGAGCACGGCGATCGACCCGGTGCTGCTCACCAAGAGTCGACGGCGAGGCGCAGCGGCGGACGCCTGAGAGCCGAAGCCGACCGTCGGAGTCGAGCTCAGATCCGGCGAACCTAGTCTCCTGCGGCGATGACGCGGTAACGCAGGTGGACGACGCCAGGCGCTTCGAGCACGCGGGCCAGTTCGAGTCTGGGCTTGCCTGCCTCGAAGCCGTCGAACAGCCGCTCACCCGAACCGAGGATCAGCGGGTTGACCTGCAGGTCGATCTCGTCGACCAACCCGGCTCGGATCGCCTGGCGGGCACAAGCCGCTCCACCCGCGATCGAGATGTCCCGCCCGCCGGCGACGGTCCTGG
>NZ_JBEVLO010000348.1:0-3152 GCF_040509115.1 Mycobacterium sp.
TGGTCGGCCAACGAGCAGGCAACCACGTACGGTACCGATCTCAAACTCGTCGGGGCCGTGTCGTTGGCCCCGATGGCAGACATGACGGGCATGGCCGAGGCCGCCGCGACCAAGACGTTGACCCCGGACCAACTCGGCGTCTACGTCTGGATGCTGATGGGTGTCGAGGGCACCCATCCGGACTTCCCCATCGACGAGTACCGCCGCGGCATCGCCAAGACCAAATGGGATGCGCTACGCGGGTGCCTCGGAAATGCCTCGGTGGAGCGCATCCGCGTTCTCTACGAGCTCACACCGGACGATCTGATCCCCGCGACCCCGGAGGCGACCGAGCGACTGACGAAGATCTTCCAGTCGATGGCACTCCCGCAGCAACGCGGCGCAGCCCCCATGCTCGTTATCTATGGCGGCGCGGACAGCTTCGTGCGAACCGAATGGACGCGTAACGCCATTGCGCAGGCGTGCGCAATGGGCACACAGATCGCAACGGTTTTTCAGCCTGATCGTGGGCATTTGGACCTCAAAGTCGACGAATTCGCCGGTTGGCTCATGGCCCGAATAGAAGGGTTCCCCGCACCCGATACCTGCCAGGCTCCTTGACCCGTCGCACCTCAAACCCGTCGCACCCTCGAATTTCGATGAGGGGCGGCAAACTAAAGCGATGGGCCGCCATCGTTTTGGTGATTCTCGTCACTAGCGGGTGCGCCGGGATGAATCTCCCCATCGCCACGACGCCCACAGTCCGCGCCCTCAACGACACCATCGACGCCATCCTGCAACCCGACAAAGGCCACGGCGAACGAACCCGCCGACCCGAACGCCTCTGGCTGGGTTTGTTGCTACCGTGTTCGCGACAGCCGGAGCCCGTGAGGCGGATCCGGATCGGTCCAACTATTGAGAGCAAGAGGAGATCGCGGCCTTGCGCATAGTGCACATCTCCGAGGCGTTCGGTGGCGGGCTGCGCACCGCGATCGTGAACTACATCACGGCCACCCCCCAGTTCGATCACACCATGTACGTGCGGACCAGGCCGGGCGCCGACACCATCGACATTCCCGACACCACCACCGTCGAGTACTACGACGGCAGCATCGCTGGCTTCCTGTTCAGTGCAAGGGGATTCGTCGTCGCGAACCACTTCGACCTGGTCCACGTCCACTCGAGCTTCGCAGGCCTGATTCGCGGCATCCTGCCGAAGGGCACCCGGATCATCTACTCGCCGCACTGTTATGCCATGGAGATGCGTCAGTCGATCCTTCGGCACGTCGCCTACTCCACCGTCGAATGGACGCTGGCGCAGCGCACTCAGTTGCTGCTGGCCGTGAGCCCCCGCGAAGTGCAGATCGGCCACCGCCTCAATCCGCTGATGCCGAGCCGCGAGATCCGCAACGCGGCGACGTCCCTGCCGGTGGTCGGCGCCGAGGCGTCCGAATCGGATCGGCCGATCATCGCCATGGCGGGACGGATCTGCGCGCAGAAGGGTCCCGAGTTCTTCGCGCAGGTGTGCGAGATACTGGGGCCCGATCGATTCCGGTTCGTATGGATCGGCGACGGTGACGAGGGACGCGACCATCTCGAACGGGCCGGCGTCGAGATCACGGGCTGGGTCACCCCGAGGCAGTCACGCGAGATCCTCACCTCAGCAAGCCTTTTCGTCCACTCCGCGGCATGGGAGGGCGGTCCGCTGGTCACCTTGGAGGCCGCCGACGCAGGGTGTCCCGTCATCGCCCGCACCATCGCGAGCATGGAGTCGCTCGGCTACCACGTCGGTGGCGAGTCACCAGCTCTGGTCGCGGCGCACGTCGAACGGTACTTCGGCGAGACCCGCTACCGTGAGCTCGTCCGGATGCAAACCAAGAATCTGTCGGCGTACAACTCGTCGGAACGGTTGGCAGAATCCCTCGGTGAGGCCTATCAGTTCGCCGCACGCCGCCTGGGGCCCCAACGCTCCCGTTCCAACTGACCGGCAGCCTCGGCTTCTAACTGACCGGCAGCCTCAGCGCGCCAACGCCGACGCCGCCACCTTGGGCTGCCAGTCCGAGGTCAACAGCGCGCCGAAATTGGCTTCGCGATTGTCCTGGGCGCCACTGTCCAGATCACGGATGCTGTAGATGAACGCCGGTCCGCTGTAGTCGAGTTGCGATGCTGCCCACAGGATGTCGGTGATCTGCCGGGCCTGATCCTGTTGGCTGACGCCTTGGGCGCCAGGAGCGCTGGTGGGTGCCCCGAACTCGGTCATCCAGATCTTCTTGCCACCGTCACCGTTGGCCGCCATCACGTCGTGGAACCTTCCGACGTCGGACCACCCGTTCTCGGGGTCGACCGCAAGGCCGTCGGGAAACACGTAGGGGTGCAGGGCGGCGGCATCGAACGCGCCCTTGGCGCCCGCGGCGTACATCGCGGTGAGGAACGCCGGTGGCGAATCGGGCCCGAGGTTGCGGCTGAGCCCTGCCGCGATGACCGTGCTGCTGGGCTGAACGCTCTTGATCGCGGGGTAGACGGCCTTCAGGAGCCCGGTGTACGTGGGGGCGTTGTTGCCGCGAAAGCCAAAGAAGAGCGGCAGGTTCGGCTCGTTCCAGATCTCCCAGTTCCTGATCTGCGAGCCGTAGCGGGCCGCGACCACCTTGGAGAAGTCGGCGAAGTCCTGGGGATCGTCGGGCGGCGCGGTGAAGAAGGAGAGTGTCGGGCGCGCCCACGATGGGGTGAACGCAATGTTGCCGAGGACCTTGAGGTTGCGCGCGCCCGCGGCGCTGACGATGCGGTCGACCGCGTCGAAGTTGTACTGGCCGGGTGCGGTTTCGATCTTGCTCCAGTCGATGAGCACCCGCAGCCACGACGCACTCGTGGCGGCGACGGCGTCCAACTCTCGGTTGAGGTCCTCGGGGCTCAGGTCGAGCATGGAGGAGCCTTCGCTGAATCCATAGCCCGCAGCGGGAACGGCGGGCGCGGCATTGGCGGGCGGCACGCTCGCCAACATCACCACGAGCGTCAGCACGGCCACCGCGGTCATGTGTGCCCGCGCTCGCAATCGCATGAAGGCGAAGATACCGGAGTCCGTCATCACCCACCGCGCCGAGCGCTCCGGAGTCGGCGCCAAGGTCGTTTGCGGAGACACCCCGTCGACGTTGCCAGCACTGCAACGGGCTACGCCT
>NZ_JBEVLO010000349.1:0-4337 GCF_040509115.1 Mycobacterium sp.
CGAATACCACGACCACCAGCACTACCGCGCCCCCACCGACGCCGTCCAAGAAATCCTCACCAACATCTACACCCACACACTCGGCGTCGAACGCGTCGGCATCGACGACTCCTTCTTCGACCTCGGCGGCGACAGCATCTCCGCGATGCGCTTGACCACCGCCATCAACGCGGCGTTGGACACCGACCTGTCGGTGCGCACCCTGTTCGACGCCCCCACCATCGCGCAGTTGAGGCCGCTCCTCACTGAAAGTGCTACGCGGCGAGCACCATTGACGGTCGGCGAGAGGCCCGACGTCATCCCATTGTCGTTCGCCCAGAGCCGGCTGTGGTTCATCGAGCAGATGCAGGGCCCTTCGGCGGTGTACAACATGGCGTCCGCATTGCGGCTTGCCGGGGAACTCGACGCCGACGTGCTCGGCGCAGCGTTGGCCGACGTGGTGGCTCGCCACGAAAGCCTGCGCACGCTGTTCGTCGCACCCGACGGCGTGCCCCAGCAGTTGATAATCCCCGCCGAACGAGCCGAATTCGGATGGGAGGTCGTCGATGCGTCAGCGTGGCCGGCCACGGCGCTTGACGAAGCCGTCGAGGCGGCCGCACGCGAAGGGTTCGACCTGGAGACTCGGATTCCCTTGCGGGCGAGGTTGTTCCGCATCGCCAACGACGAGCACGTGCTGGTAGCCGTGGTGCACCACATTGCCGCCGACGGGTGGTCGATCACCCCGCTGGTGCGCGACCTTGGCGAGGCCTACCGGGCGCGCCGAGCCGAGCGCGCCCCGCAGTGGGCGCCCCTTCCGGTGCAGTACGCGGACTACACGCTGTGGCAGCGCGCACTGTTCGGCGACCTCACCGACGGCAACAGCCCCATCGCCGGGCAGCTGGCCTACTGGCAGGATGCCTTGGCCGGAATGCCGGAACGTCTCGAGCTCCCCACCGATCGGCCCTACCCGGCGGTCGCCGATCAACGCGGCGCCAGCGTGGCCGTGGAGTGGCCCGCCGAGTTGCAGCAGCTGGTGCACGAGGTCGCCCGCGCGCATCACGCAACGAGCTTCATGGTGGTTCAGGCCGCCCTGGCAACCCTGCTGTCGCGGATGAGTGGCAGTTCGGATGTGGCAGTGGGTTTTCCGATCGCCGGTCGCCGCGATCCCGCTCTCGACGAGCTGGTCGGCTTCTTCGTCAACACCCTGGTCTTGCGAGTCGACCTCGCCGCCGACCCCACCGTCGCCGACCTGCTCGATCAAGTGCGCCGCCGCAGCCTAGCCGCCTACGAACACCAGGACGTGCCCTTCGAGGTGCTCGTCGAGCGACTCAACCCCACCCGATCCATGACGCATCACCCACTGTTCCAGGTGGCGCTGGCCTGGCAGAACCTGCCCGGACTCGCCGACGCGAGCGAGAAGCGGAGCGGGATCGCGCATGATCACGCGAGCGAGAAGCGGAGCGGGATCGCGCATGATCACGCGCGCGAGAAGCGGAGTGGGATCGCGCATGATTACCTCGCCGAGGGGTTGGACCTTGGCGATCTGCGTGCCACGCCAATGTCGGTCGACACCCATACCGCTCGAATGGATCTGGCGTGGTCCCTGGCCGAGCGTTGGACTGCCACCGGCGATCCGGCCGGAATCGCAGGGACGGTCGAGTTCCGCACCGACGTGTTCGACACCTCCAGCATCGAGACGCTGACCGAGCGGCTCCGGCGAGTACTGGTGGCCATGACCGCGGACCCGACGGCGCGACTGTCGGCGCTGGACGTTCTCGACGCCGACGAACACCTCCACCTCGACACGCTGGGCAACCGGCCGGCTTCGAGCCCGTCCGCCAACCTGGCGGTGTCGATCCCTGAGCTGCTCGGCGCTCACGTGACGCGCTCGCCCGAATCGGTGGCGATCACCGACGGTGCGCGGTCGGTCACGTACCGCGAACTCGATGACGCGTCGAATAGGTTGGCGCACCTGATGTCCCATCACGGCGCCCGACCGGGACGGTGCGTGGCGCTGACGGTCAACCGCTCCACCGAGGCCGTCGTCGCGATCCTGGCGGTACTCAAGACCGGGGCTGCCTACCTACCCATCGATCCGGCGGTGCCTGCCCCGCGACTGCAGTTCATGCTCACCGACGCGGCGCCGATCGCCGTTGTCGCCACCGCCGACTTGGTGGGCCGGCTCGACGGATGCGGGCTGCCCGTCATCGACGTCGACGACCCCGCGGTGGGCGCTCAGCCGACCACTCCACTGCCGTTGCCCGCCGCCGATGACATCGCCTACGTCATCTACACGTCGGGCACCACTGGGGTGCCCAAGGGCGTGGCCGTCAGTCATCACAACGTCACCCAGCTGTTGGGGTCGCTCGACGCCGGGCTGCCCGCTGCCGGGGTGTGGCCCCTGTGCCACACGTTGGCCTTCGACGTCTCGGTCTGGGAGATATTCGGCGCTCTGTTGCGCGGCGGACGCCTGGTGGTGGTGCCCGAGTCGGTGGCGAGCTCGCCCGATGAGTTCCACGACGTTCTGGTCGCCGAGCGGGTCGACGTCCTCACCCAAACCCCCTCTGCGGTAAACGCGTTGTCGACCCAGGGGTTGGAGTCGGTGGCGTTGGTGGTGGTCGGCGAGGCGTGCTCCGCCGACGTGGTCGATCGATGGGCGTCCCGCGGATCCGATGAACCAGATCGGCCTGCAGGCGTGATGATCAACGCCTACGGTCCGACCGAGACGACCATGTGCGTGGCGATCAGTGCCCCGCTGACCCCGGGGCCGGGTGTCGTGCCGATCGGCTCACCGGTGCCCGGCGCCGCCCTGTTCGTCCTGGACACATGGTTGCGGCCGGTGCCGACCGGGGTGGTCGGCGAGTTGTACGTTGCGGGTGCCGGAGTGGCGTACGGCTATGTGGGCCGTGGCGGCCTGACGGCCTCGCGCTTCGTGGCGTGCCCGTTCGGAGGCCCCGGGGTGCGGATGTACCGCACCGGTGACCTGGTGTCGTGGGGTCCCGACGGCCAGTTGCGGTATCTGGGTAGAGCCGACGAGCAGGTCAAGATCCGCGGCTACCGCATCGAGCTCGGTGACGTTCAGACGGCGCTCGCCGCGCTCGACGGGGTGGAGCAGGCAGCGGTGGTCGTCCGTGAGGACCGCCCCGGCGACAAGCGCCTCGTCGGCTACCTCACCGGAACCGCCGACGCGATCGCGGCCAGGAACACGCTCGCCGAACGACTGCCCTCGTACATGGTTCCTACCGCGATCGTGCCCCTGCCGGCCTTGCCCTTGACCGCCAACGGCAAGCTCGACACCCGCGCGCTGCCCGCGCCGGAGTACCTGGACGGCGGGCAGTACCGCGCACCGGGGGATGCGGTCGAGGAGACCCTCGCAGGCATCTACGCCGACGTCCTCGGCCTGGAGCGGGTCGGCGTCGACGACTCGTTCTTCGACCTCGGCGGGGACAGCATCCTGTCGATGCAGGTAGTGGCCCGCGCACGGGCGGCAGGCCTGACGTGCCGCCCCCGCGACGTCTTCGTCGAGCAGACCGTGGCCCGACTGGCCCGCATCGCCACCGTCACCGATCACCAGGGCCCGGTCGACGAGGGCGTCGGGCCGGTGCCTGCCACGCCGATCATGCACTGGCTGCACGACGTCGACGGCCCGACCGACGAATTCAACCAAACCATGGTCGTCAACGCGCCAGAGCGGGTGACCTACGCCGACGTGGTCGTCGTGCTGCAGGCGCTGCTCGACCGGCACCCCATGCTGCGCCTCTCGGTCGACGACGACGGGGCGGGCGACTGGTCGATGCACGCACTGGAGCCAGGCGAGGTCGACGCGGCGAACCTCGTGTACGGGGTTCACGCATTGTCCGACGACGCAGTGCGGCTGGCCAGGTCCCAGATGGATCCCAGCGCAGGGAGGATGCTCAGCGTTCTGTGGGTGCGTTCCACGCGCCAGGTGGCGCTGATCGTTCACCACCTGGCCGTCGATGCGGTGTCCTGGCGAATCCTGTTGGAGGACATCAATATTGCCTGGGCGCTGCACAGCAGCGGGGAGCCGGTCGTACTTCCCGCGACGGGCACGAGCTTTGCCCGATGGGCGTCGGTGCTGACCGAGCGCGCCACGGCCGCCACGGTGGCCCGCTTCGCCGACAGCTGGAGGGACACCGCCGCTGCATCCGCCGTGCTGCCTGCGGTGCAACCCGGCATCGACACCTATGCCTCCGCAGGACATCTGGCGGTGTCGTTGGACGTCGAGACCACCCGGCGGCTGCTCGGCGAGGTACCCGCCGCCTTCCACACCGGAATCAACGACATCCTGCTCATCGCCTTCGCCCTGGCCTGCCACCACTTCCTCGACACCCACTTCC
>NZ_JBEVLO010000350.1:0-22663 GCF_040509115.1 Mycobacterium sp.
CTGAGAAGGGCACCCCGACCGGGGATCGGCCTGGCAACCAGGCCGGCGACTGCGCGGTCCTGACGGCCGCGGTCGACACCGGCCCGTGCGGTGCGGGCGTCACGACAGACGTGCTGACGTTCGAGTTCGGCTGACTCACTTGCTGGTTCGCCTCGATGCAAGCGTCGAGCAGTACCGCAGCCATCGCGGCAGTGGACAGCACGACGTCGATGCGTTGGGTACGTCGGGACACGACGACTACCTCCCCGGTCTGGCGGCGAGGCCGCTATTGCGGACATCTCCTGAACAGATAGGGAGGCGGGTTACCCGGCGTGCGGCACCCGCGCTACACGGAGTCCGGCCGGCCCAGTTCATCCGGACAGTCTGGTGTGGGGCGTGCACACCGACGACCGTGGACGGTTCTATGAAGGGCCCGCGACTGCGAGTTCACGAACATACAGCGGGCCGGGTGCCTCTGCGGCAGACCAACGCGTGCCAGCGTCGGCGAAGGTCGGTACCGCCGATTCGTAGCCTCGCGCCAAACGGTCTCGGGTTGCTCGCCGCCGACGAAACGAATCAGTCATCCGCCGAGCGGCAATTTTGCCTCACTGACTCCACTCCGGTTTCTCGCGCTTCCTTCTTCAGATCTTCGGCTTGCTGGTATCCGGCTCCGGGTATGACGTCTTGAACCAGTTTCCCGCCCTTGACCTTGGGCTCGGAAAGGGGCACCAAGCTGACGGCTACCGTGGCAACGCCGAGCCGGCACTTGAGCTGCTGGAGCTCCTCGCGGTATTTGGCCTCGTTCTTGAATCCGTAGATCTCGTAGAGGTCGTCGACGCCCGGCCCGGTCGGCGGCGTACCACCGCCCGGAAGGAGGTCCTCCGGGAAGAATCCCCGCTCGTATGCCGTCACCAGTACGTAGGCGTCGACGCTCGTGCACGGCCAACAACCGTAGACGTCATAGGCACGGTCGACATCTCTGTAGCCCGTGATCGTTCCGCCGGGTGAGAGCATCGCGTATCCGGTGACACGCCCACCCACGACTTGGAGCACCCAGACGTCCGCGTTCAGCAATGGTGGTGTCGACTCGGGATAGGTGACCTTCACCGAGTAGTAGTCATCGACGCTTTCGGCCAGCCCGTAGTCAATGATCGTGCGCACGGAGTACTCGAACTTGACAGTGACATCGAGTCCCATTATCGGATCCGTGAGGCGGTGCGGGTCCTTCAGGAAGTCATCTAGCGGAACCCCAGGCGGTTCGGGCGTGGGGGTGTCACCCGGCGGAGGCGGATAACGGGGCGGATCGGCCGGTGTCGGCGAACCGGTCAGCGGCGGGACGTTGATCACGACCTTCACGAAGGTCTTCCTGCCGTGGTCCTCGGCCACCGTGACGTAGAAGTAGTCGACCACGGGTTCGCTGGCAGCGAGCTGGCGATACAGCGGATTCGCTGTATACGTGAAGGTTCCGTCGTTGCGCACTACGACCTGCCCTTGGAGCCGGGACGACTGATTGCCCGTGATCGTCAGTTGGTCTCCGTCGGGGTCGGTGGCGACGACGCGGCCCGAAATCGTGCCCATGTCGCTCAAGGACCCGATGACGACTTCAGTCGCGGGCCGACGGTTGAGTGGACTGATGGGGACGGTGATCGGCACGACCTCCACGAGGTCGCCGTTCTCGTCGAGGACCTTGACGGTGAACTGATCGGTGAGCAGATTCGTGGCCGAGCCGTTGCCGGCAGCATCCTCACGGGCGGTGGCGCTGGGGACGAAAGTGTAAGCGCCGGTGGCAGAATCGATCGCCACCGATCCCCTGCTCGGTGCTCCCTGAATGGAGTAGGTCAGCGTCCGGCCTGCCGGATTCGCCACCGCCGCCGTCCCACCGATCGCCCCACTGACGGGGTCGGTGGGCTGGTTGGTGCTCAGCCCCGTGTGCACCGGTGTGGCGGCTGAAAGTGGCGCATTCAGGTTCACCGACCGCGTGTCGGCCCTCAGCCCGCCATGCCCGTCGCTGATCCTCAGGGTGAAGTTGGGTGCGTAACCGGCAGGTTGGCCGGCGGCCGGGGTGTAGGTCCATTGGTAGGTGTCGCCGCCGACCCACTCGGTCTTGAATGAGCCATACGTCGGAATGGTTGCGATCGACACGGTGAGGAAGTCACCGTCGGGGTCGGTCGCGGTGAACCGTTCGGAAATCGCCCCGGTGGTGGAGTTCTTCGTCTGGATCCCGCTCACCAACACGGGTTGCTGGTTGGCCGGCGAGATGAGGACCGACACCTCACCGCTGACCGTCGCGCCTCGAGTGTCCGTCGCCGTCCACCGGAAGGAGAAGACGTCGGGGCGGCCTCCGACGTCGAGCGCCGCTTCGTGACGCCGGTCCTCACCCGGGGTGAACGTCCAAGCCCCGGTGGTCGTCGCATCGTCGACCAGGAAGAAGCCGTCGTCGCCTCGGCTTCCGGCGATCGCCTCGATGCTGTAGGTGATTCCATCGCGGTCGAGGTCGAGGAGGTTGAAGCTGCCCTTGACTTCTCCCGTAGTGGGATCGGGCTCGCCAACGGTCGTGGGCGCGGTCTGCGTGAGCGCGCTGTTGGGCGCGGTCGAGGGTTGGATCGCGACGGTGATCACCGTGCTGACGTACTTGCCGTGGTTGTCGTACGCCGTGACGGTGAAGCTGTCGAACTTGTCGACGTCGTTGGCATCTGCGGCAGCCGCATATGCCCGGGCGGCGGCGGCAGGCGTGAAGGTGAATGCTCCGGTCGCACGGTCGACGACGACCTCGCCCTTCGCGGTGTAGGCGGAGCCGACGTAGACCATCGTGTCGCCATCGGAATCGGTGGCGGTGACCTGGCCCGTAACGACGCCGGTGGTGGCGTTCGGCGTTCCGACCGTCGAGTTGACCAGTGTCGGGGTCGCGTTCTGCGTGCCGACCGGCAACTGGACGACCGCCGGGGTCGCGTTGCCGTGACCGTCGACGGCCACGATCGTGAACGTCGCATACCGATCCGCTTCGGTGGCGCCCGCCGCGCCCGCGGCGTGCCGCGCCGTGGCCGACGGCGTAAAGGTGAACGCTCCGGTCGTCTCATCGACGACGACCGTGCCATTGGTCGGCTGGGTCACGACGTAGGCCAGCGTGTCCCCGTCATATGCGGAGAAGCTCGCGGTTCCCGTGGTGACGCCGGTTTCCGCGCTCCTGCTGATCAACGCGTAGCCAGTGCCAGAACGCGAAGGTGCGGAGTTCGGCGTGACGCCAGTGGGCAAGACCGCGACGGTGACCGCCACCGATACCACGCCACCGTGCCCGTCGTTGAGGGTGAGCACGAAGGCGTCCACCTTGTCGGCGGCCGTGGCCGACGGTGACGCCGCGGCCTGCCGGCCCGTAGCGCTGGGTGTGTAGGTGTAGTTGAAGGTTTGCGTGCCGGACGGGGAGATGGTGACGGTGCCCTTCGCTGGCGTGCTCACCGTGAAGGTGGGTACGTCGGCATCCCCGGCGCTGAACAACACTGCGCCCGTAACGACACCGGAAGCGTTCGTCGTGCTGGGCTGGAAACTGAAGAAGGTCGGCGCGATGTTCTCCGGGCTGATCGGCACGGTGACGACGACGTCCGCGGTCCCGCCGCGCTGATCGCTCGCCCGGATGGTGAAGCTGGTGACCTGGTCCGCCGGGGTGGCATTGTCGGCCGCCGCGACGTGCCGGGGCACGTTGTTGAACGCCGGAAAGTCGTGTGGCGTAAAGGTGAATTCACCGGTCGTCGCATCGAGCGACACGGTGCCCTTCGGCACGGACCCGACCACGGAGTAGCGAAGCGGGTCGTTGTTCGCGTCGGTGAACACGACAGCGCCCGTGACGGCGCCGTCGCTCGTCCTCGGCGTACCGATGACGGGCGAACCGGCGATGGGGCCGTCGTTCGTCGCGGCCGCCGCCGGAACGACGTTCACGGTAATGCCGACCGCAGTGACGCCGCCTTGACCGTCATCGGCCAGCACGACGAGGATGTCTTGCTTCTGCGACGCGGTGGCTGTCGTCGTTGCGGCCAGTTGTCGGGCCGCAGCCGACGGGGTGTAGACGAAGGCACCCGTCACCGGGTCGATGGTGATGCTGCCGCGGATGGGCGGCGCCGCCGAGTAGGTGAGCGTGCCGCCATTCGGATCGGTGAACGACACCGAACCGGTCACCACACCGGTGGTCGAATTCGTCGTGTAACTGGGCGTTCCCGCGATGGGGGCCTGGTTGGTTACCGCGATGGTGAGCGACTTGACGACGGTATTGCTGGCAAGCGTGCCGTCGGTCACGGTGAACGCGATCGTGCGGGTGGCGCCCGCGGCGGCACTGCTCGTGAAGGTCACCGAGCGAAGCGCGGCGCGGTAGTCGGTGATGCTGGCTGTGCCCGCCAGGGAAAGCACCCCGGTTGTGGTGTTGTACGTGGCGGTGATTCCGTTGAACGGGCTGGGGTTGAGGGCCAGCACGTCGGTCATGGCGGAGAAGCCACCGGTGATGGCGATGGTCGCCCCGGTCAGCGTCGTGTTGTCGGGATCGTCGACGAGGATCGCCGGGTTCAGCGCGACGGCGGCTCCTGGGTTGGTGGTGACGGTGCAGCTGCAACTCTGCAGTGCGGGCGCGTCGTTGACGGTCGTGAGCGTCACTGTCTTGGCGGCCGTGGCGCTCGGCGCCACGTAGAGATCGGTTTGGACGGTAAACGTGATGGTGCGCGTCGTTCCTGGCGTCTCACTCAGGTTGGCGAACGTGACCGAGCGCAGCACGGATTGGTAGTTGGCGACGCTGGACGTCCCTGTGAAGGTCAGTTTCCCGGTGCTGAGGTCGTACTCCCCGGTGATCCCACTTCCTTCGGGCACGGCGAAGTCCAGCGTGTCGAGAGGATGTGGGGTGGTGATCGTGACGGTGGCGCCGGTCACCACGGAATCGGGGTCGGTAAGCGTCAGAGCGCCGTCGACGACCACGGGAGCGCCCTGCTCGAAGTAGGCCGAGGACCCGGCCGTGGTGGTGAGCTGAACGGGATCGTCGACGGCGGTGACCGAAAGCTGTTTGGTCACAGGGGCGCTGGCATCGATGCCATCGCTGACGACGAACGTGACCGTGCGCGTTGCGGCGGGCGTGTCGCTCGAGTTCTGGTAGGTGACCGAGCGCAGCGCGGCCTCGTAGTTGGCCACACTCGACGCACCGGACAGAGTGAGTACCCCGGTAGCAGTGTTGTAAGTGCCGGCGATGCCATTGCCCGCCGTGAAGGCAAGGAACTCGCTAGCGGTGGCGCCTCCCAGCGAGACCGTCGCGCCGGCCAGGTTCGTCGCATCGATGTCGGTGACGGTGACGCTGTCGTCGACGACGACGGGATTACCCTGCTCGGCGTAGGCGGTGGGACCCGACGAGGTGTCCACCACTGGTAGGTCGTTGATCGCCGTGATCGAAATCTGTTTGGATGCAGGGGCACTCGCGTAGACCCCGTCGGTGACGACGAAAGTGATGGTGCGCGAGGCGGGCAGATTGTCGGCGAAGTTGTAGTAGACGACCGAGCGCAAGACGGATTCGTAGGTCTCCAGGCTCGCGGAGCCCGTCAGCGTCAGAGTTCCGGTGTCCTGGTCGTAGTTGCCAGCATAGATACCGGTCTCCGAAGGTACGTAGATGTACAGCTGATCATCCGACGTCGCATCGACGATGGTGATCGTGGCTCCGGCGAGCACCACCGAGTCCACATCGCTGAGCGTCAGTCCCGCATCGATGATGGCGTCGCCGAGGTCCTCGGTGAAGGTCGTGGCCCCAGGCGACGTGGTCACGACGGGAGCAGCAAAGTTGGGACTGACGACGGTGAGCTGTCGGGTCACCAGGTTGCTGTCGGCCAATCCGTCGGAGACTGCGACGACGATGATGCGGCCCGTTCCGTCTGCGATGACCGCGCTGTTGGTGAAAGTGACTGCACGCAGCGCGCTTTGGTAATCGGCGACTGGGCGAGTTCCGGTCAACGTCAGCACGCCGGTTTCAGAATCGTAGACGGCGGTGATCCCCGGATGGGTGCCAGACAGGGCCAGCACATCGCCGGATCCCTGTCCCTGATCGATCGAGACGGTCGCACTGGCCAAAGTCGCGTTGTCCAAATCGGCGACGAGGATCGACGGCTGAACCAGGAAGGCGACGTTGGGAGCTATCGTGACACTTGCTGTAGTGCCAGCGATTTGGGGCGGGTCGTTGTACAGGATGGTGGCGATGGTCTTCGTCGCGGCGCCCGTGCCAACACCGTCGGTGACGATAATCGAGATCGTGCGCGTCGCTGGAGGATTGGCGCTGGAATTGTAGTAGTACACCGAGCGCAGGGCCGTCTGGTACTGCGCGACCGAGGCCGTGCCAGTCAGGGTTAGCGTTCCGGTTGCCGCGTTATAGCTCTGGCTGAGGTTGCCGGCGAGCCCGTACGCGGACAGCACCTCAGTGGACTGCACACCGGAAATCGTGATGGTTGCACCGGTCAGGACGACCGAATCCGGGTCGGTGAGCGTCAGCCCGCCGTCCACCTGCACGTCGTAGCTCCGCTCGGGGAACTCGGTGGCACCGGGAGAACTGGTGATCACTGGAGCTTGTCCGGGGGACGCAGCGACGCTGATGGTCTTGACCGCTGGCGCTCCGACCCCGGTGCCATCGTCGACGACGAATGTGATCGTGCGAATGGTCGCCGAGGTCACGCCTGTGTTGCCGTAGACGACCGACCGCAGTGCCGCTTGATAATTGGCGACGCTCGAGGTGCCGGTGAGGGTGAGCACCCCGGTAGTGGCGTTGTAGCCGCCGGTGATGCCGTTGCCGGCGGTGAAGCTCAGCAATTCGGTGGTCTTTGCGCCCGTGATCGTCACGGTCGCGCCGGTCAGGTTCGCCGAGTTCGAATCGGCGACGGTGATGCCTCCGTCGACGACCACCGATGCGCCGCCTCCTTGGAAGGCGGTGGATCCCGGCGAAGCAGTCACCACCAGGGTGGCGTTCGGCGTCGAGATGGTGATCACGGAGACGGCTTCGGTGCCGGTCACGGGCGTGCCGTACTCGTCCATTTCCACGCTGACGAGGTAGCCGTGGACACCGTCCGAACTCAGCGCGAATCCCTGGGCGGCGGACGTAAACGGGGTGACGGTGATGAGGCCGAGATCGCGGACATCGAGCACGGCGATACCGACCACCGACTGCTGTCCGCTCTCGTCGACCTGGCCCACCGGCAGGTACACCGCGCTGCCATCCGGGCTGAAGCTCACGCTACTGCCGATCGGGGTGAGGCCTCCGAGCTCGTCCTCGCCGATCAGGTCGACGACGTCGAGGTAGCTCGCGCTGCCAGGATCGACGTCGATGATCGCGAGTTGGAGCGTGAAATCTGATGCGTTGACTCCGCTCACTGCAAACGCGTACAACGTCTTTCCGTCGGGCGATACCGCCGACGCATCCGAATTGACCAAGTTCGGGATCTGACTGGCGAGGTCGACGGGGGTGACGTTGCCCGTCGCCGTGTTGATGACGGAGATCCGCGGCGGCGTCGACGGTGAAAGCGGGTCCGACGAGGTGACGTACAGCCGGTCGCCGCCCGGGGCTGGCGTCGTCGTGTAGGCGAACGCCGATGGCAGCGCTGCGACCTCGTACGCGACGACGTTGTTCACGATGCGGGAGATGGTCGAAGTGAACATGACGTTCGTGCCATCGAATTGCACCGTCAAGCTGGCGACGTAGACGTCGCCGTTGTCCGCGGCGGCGATCGACAACGGGGGTCCAGTCAGCGGAACATCGGTGATCTTCGCACCCGTGTTCGTGTTGTACACGCCGACGGCGCCACTCGTATTCGACAGATCGCCTGCAGCGAAGTACAACGTGTTGCCGTCGGGGCTGAGGGCGATGACCTGGTTGCCGCCGGCCGCGCCGACGGGGATGGCGATGCTCTGGCCGGCGGGGGTGATGACGAACACCGATTCCGAGGCCCTGTCGTAGACGTATCCGCGGCCGTCTGGGCCAGCGATGACGTTCGCCGGAGAGAACGGCTCGCCCTCGTCAGCGGGGCTGAAGCGCGGTCCGATGTTCAGCTGCAGCGGCGAGACCGGAACCGCAGCGACGGTGACAGTTACAGCGGGGTTGACGCCGTCGCTGACCGTGACGGTGAAGGAGTCGGTGGCGGGGCCACCGGTGAAGGCATCGAAGCGCGCGGCGACGGTGGGCTGATAGGTGAACGTGCCACCGGTTCCGAGCGTCACCGTGCCTTGGGACCCTTGTGACGTGACCGCGTAGGTCAGGGTGTCGCCGTTCGGATCGGTGGCATTCAGAGCGCCCGCGACCGCACCGCCGACATTCGGAGTACCGAACGTCGGTGTGGCCGTCGGGGGTTGATTCCCTGCCGTGGCGACAGTGATCTGGCGGGTGAGGACGTTGCTCGTCAACGTGCCGTCCGTGACTACGACCGTGAACGTGCGCGGCGCGATGCTCGGTGTGGCACTGGTGTTGGTGTAAGTCACTGCACGCAATGCGGTTTGGTAGTTGGCGACACTCGTGGTCCCGGTCAAGTTGAGTGTCCCGGTGGCGCTGTTGTAGTTGGCCAGAATGCCGCTGACGGAGGTGCCCAGGGCCAGGACGTCCTGACCCGACTGCAGCCCGGACGTGATGGTCACCGTCGCGCCCGACAGCGTCGCGTTATCCGGATCGGCCACCGTGATGGTCGGATCCAGGGCCACCGGCACTCCTGGCGCAGCTGTGACGTTGCCGCCGGTGCTGCCCAGCACGGGCGCGTCGTTGACTGCCGTCACGGTGAGGTTCTTCGTCGCCACGGCGCTGGGCGTCGTCCCGTCCGTCACGGCGAAGCTGACGACCCGACTGATTACCGGCACATCACTGGCGTTGACATACGTCACCGACCGCAACACGGCCTGGTAATTCGCCACACTCGACGACCCCGACAAGGTCAGCACCCCGGTGCCACCGTTGTAGCTACCCGTGATACCACCACCGGCCGTAAAGCCCAGCGCCTCAGTCGCACTCGCCCCACCCAGCGTGACGGTGGCACCCGTCAACGTCGCCGAATCAGCGTCCGACACCGTCAACCCACCATCGACGACCACCGGACTGCCCTGCTCGAGATAACCCGTACTGCCCGCCGAGACGGTGACGGTCGGCGCCTGGCCGGTCGCGGCGGAAGCCAGGGTGATGGTGCGGAGGTTGTTGTCGGCGGTGTCGGAGATGAACAGCTTGGTGCCATCACCGGAGAGCGCGAAGTAATGAATCCCGGCTTCGGGGGCAGTGTCGATGGCCAGGGTGCGCACCACCGCGTTGGTACTGGCGTTGATCACCGAGACGGTGTCGTTGCCGTTGGCGACGTAGACCAAACTGGAATCCCGCGACACCACCACCGACCACGGTTGAACACCAACGGTGATCGCAGAACCCACCACCGCGTTGGTGGCGGCGTTGAGCACCGACACCGTCCCCGCACCACTGTTGGCCACATACACACGAGCACCGTCCGGACTGACCGCGACCCCGACCGGATTGACACCCACCGCGATCGGCGAACCAATCACCGCGTTGGTGGCCAAGTTGACCACCGTCACCGTGTTCGAGCCGAAATTCGCGACATAGGCCCGAGTCCCGTTGGCATTGACCGTCACCCCGGCCGGAGTGGCACCCAACCCGCTGATCTGAGTCACCGCGTTGGTAGCCGTGTTGATCACCTTGAGAGTGCTCGACCCGACGGTAGTGACATACACCTTGGAACCATCCGGGGACACCGCGATGCCATAGGACTGCCCACCCCCGACACTGATCGACGATCCGACCACCGTGTTGGTGACGGTATTGATCACCGACACCGCCCCATTGCCCGCCACGTACACCCGCGACCCATCCACACTGGCAGCGACCACCGCCGGCTGACCCACCACCGCAATCGGCGATCCGAGCACCGCATTGGTCGTGGCATCGATCACCGACACCGTCCCGGCGTAGGCGTTGGCGACATAGACCCGGTTGCCCACCACCACCGCCCCACCCGGGTAGCCCCCCAAGACCACCGACGACGGCGACACACTCACCTCCGCCGCAGTCACCGGCACCGCCACCGTGGTGGTAATCGCCGTCTGCCCATCCGACACCGTCACCACGAACGAATCCCCATCAGGACCAGCAGTGGTATTCGCCACCAACCGAGCCGCCTGACTCGGGGTATAGACGAACCCACCCACCGAAGACACCGCCACCACACCACGGGCAGGCGCACCAGTCACCGTGTACGTCAACACATCACCGTCGGCATCCGAGACGTTCAACGTCCCACTCACCACACCCGTCACCGCATCAGGCACCCCCACCGACGGAGAACCCGCCACCGGAGCCGCAACACCGAGCGGCACGGCCATCAGACTGAAGGTCGAGAACGCATTGAGCGCCTGAGGTTCCGGTTCGCCGGTCGTCGGTTCGGCGGCAACATGCCGCAGGTTCTGCTCCTCCTCCGGACGGCCGAACTGCCGACGCGCCAAGCCCAGCACCGCCCACATCAGTGGCGAATCCACGGGTGCCCCCGGCGCCGGAGCGGTCAGCGCATGAAAGACCCCGGCCAACCAGCCCGCGGCGGCATGCAGCACCGTCGCCGGCGTCGCACTCATCTCTTCGATTGGGGAATCCGCCCCTGCGAACGTGCGCGTATTCAAGGACGCCGCAGGGACTGCACCTGACTGCCGTTCGTCGCCGTCCGGCGCGATCGCCGCGAGGCGCAACGACGCACTGACCGAATTGGGTTGCTCCGTGCGCCCGCCCGCAACCGTCGATGGGGTGGTGGTAGCTGGGGCGGGCAGCTGCTGCGGCGGTAATTCATTCGACGGCTTCGGAGATGGCGTCGCGGGAGCCTCGATCTGCGCGGCGGACGTAGAGCCACTGCCCGTCGGCGCAAGGTCGGACGCCTGCGAAGAAGACTCGACGTCGGGATCGTCGTCCGGATGGTCGTCGTGCTCTGCGCCTTGGTGACGGATGATCACCGTCGGCCCCTGATCACCACCGATAGTCAGCTCTGACTCTGACGAGGCTTCGTCGACCGGGGACGTCGACGTCGTCTGGCCGGCCGGTGCATCGGCATCTGCGCCGGCGGCGGGCTCATCCGAGAGGGTGGGCGAGGGATCCAATGTCCCTGGGTCCCCCGACTCCTGAGGCCCCGGCGATTCAGGTCCGGGATCGGGCGCGGTGTTCGCCTCCGTGTCCGGCCCGGCCCACGCCACTCCGGGTGAGCTGCTCACGGCAAAACCGACGCCCAGCGCAACCGCCAGAGCCCCCACTCTGCCGACGTATCGCGAGTAACCGCGCCCGCCATGCCCGACCCGAACCGTGCGCGGATCCAGCACCACGGGCAGCCACTGATCGGACGCAGGAACTCGCCCTAGCCGATGCCGACCCTTGGCAGCCTTGACATGCTCGTTTACCACGAAGCTCCCCCGTTATCTCGCCACCGCGCACCCGCCTGAGTGTTCGCTGAATCTAAGCTGCGGCCGGAGCGACGTGCATCGGGGATTTCCCTAGTGTTTCGACCGCGCACCCCCTGTCAACGTCGCCCGCCAACGTTCGAAAGTCTGTCTGCCAGCGATTCGACGATGTGTTGCTGAAAGCGTGTGGCCCCGTCGCCGGGTCAGACCAGCCGTTGCAAACCCTTGTGCAGCGCCTGCGGGGTTACTAGGATGTCCTAGTAATTCCGATTCCTGCCGAAGGACGCGCCATGACCACACAGATTCCGCACTTCATCGACGGCAAGCGCACGGACGGCACGTCTGGCCGCACTGCTGACGTCTTGAATCCCAGCACCGGCGAGGTTCAGGCCCAGGCCCCGATGGCCTCGTCGGCCGAGGTCGACGCGGCCGTCGCCATCGCCGTCAAGGCCCAGAAGGAATGGGCCGCCTGGAACCCGCAGCGCCGCGCCCGGGTGATGATGAAGTTCGTCGAGCTGGTGAACAAGAACGCCAACGAACTCGCCGAACTCCTCTCACTGGAGCACGGCAAGACCGTCGCCGACTCGCTCGGCGACATTCAGCGCGGTGTCGAGGTCATCGAGTTCGCGATCGGCATCCCCCACCTGTTGAAGGGTGAGTACACCGAGGGCGCGGGCGGCGGCATCGACGTCTACTCCCTGCGCCAACCCCTCGGCGTCGTCGCGGGCATCACCCCGTTCAACTTCCCCGCGATGATCCCGCTCTGGAAGGCGGGCCCCGCACTGGCCTCCGGCAACGCCTTCATCCTCAAGCCCAGCGAGCGCGATCCGTCGGTGCCGGTCCGTCTCGCCGAACTCTTCCTCGAGGCCGGGTTGCCCAAGGGCGTCTTCCAGGTGGTGCACGGGGACAAGGAAGCCGTCGACGCCATCCTGCACCATCCCGACATCCAGGCCGTCGGGTTCGTCGGCAGCTCCGACATCGCGCAGTACATCTACTCGACGGCGGCCGCCAACGGGAAACGCGCCCAGTGCTTCGGTGGCGCCAAGAACCACATGATCGTCATGCCCGACGCCGACCTCGACCAGGCCGTCGATGCGCTCATCGGCGCAGGCTACGGCAGTGCGGGCGAGCGCTGCATGGCGATCAGCGTCGCGGTCCCGGTAGGCGAGGAGACGGCGAACCGCCTGCGCGCCAGGCTCGTCGAGCGCGTCAATCAGCTGCGCGTCGGCCACAGCCTGGACCCCAAGGCCGACTACGGCCCACTGGTCACCTCGGCGGCACTGGCGCGGGTCAAGGACTACATCGCCCAGGGCATCGAAGCCGGCGCGGACGCCGTCGTCGACGGCCGCGAACGCGCGAGCGACGACCTCACCTTCGGTGACGCCAGCCTCGAGGGCGGCTTCTTCATCGGGCCGACCCTCTTCGACCACGTCACCCCCGACATGTCGATCTACAAGGACGAGATCTTCGGACCGGTGCTGTGCATCGTCAGGGCCGAGACCTACGAAGACGCGCTGGCGCTGCCCTCGGAGCACGAATACGGCAACGGCGTCGCGATCTTCACCCGCGACGGCGACACTGCCCGCGACTTCGTGTCCCGCGTGCAGGTCGGCATGGTCGGCGTCAACGTGCCGATCCCGGTTCCCGTGGCGTATCACACCTTTGGCGGCTGGAAGCGGTCCGGCTTCGGCGACCTCAATCAACACGGGCCCTCCTCGATCATCTTCTACACCAAGGTGAAGACAGTCACCCAGCGTTGGCCATCGGGCATCAAGGATGGGGCCGAGTTCTCCATCCCCACAATGAAGTAGGGCTGACGCATCGCTATGGACTATTTCGGTCTCGACGACGACGAGCGCGTGATCGCCGAGACGGCGGCCGAGTTCGCCGCGAAGCGCATTGCGCCCTTCGCATTGGATTGGGACGCCGAGAAGAAGTTCCCGACCGACGTGCTGCGTGCGGCCGCCGAGCTGGGCATGGCGGCGATCTACTGTCAAGAGGACGCAGGCGGCAGCGGCCTGCGCCGCCTCGACGGGGTGCGCATCTTCGAGCACCTTGCGGTCGCCGACCCGACGACGGCCGCCTTCCTGTCGATCCACAACATGTGCACGTGGATGGTCGACACCTACGGCACCGACGAACAGCGCAAGAGCCTGGTGCCGCGACTGGCCTCCATGGAGCTGATCGCCAGTTACTGCCTTACCGAGCCGGGTGCCGGGTCGGATGCAAGTGCGTTACGCACCAAGGCCGTTCGAGACGGTGAGCATTGGGTGTTGGACGGTGTCAAGCAATTCATCTCCGGGGCGGGTACCTCGGACGTGTACGTCGTGATGGCACGGACGGGTGGCGAGGGACCACGCGGAATTTCGGCCTTCGTCGTCGAGAAGGACACGCCTGGAGTCAGTTTCGGCCCCGACGAATACAAGATGGGGTGGAACGCGCAACCCACCGCGCAGGTGGTGTTCGAGGGAGTTCGGGTGCCACTCGATGCGATGCTCGGCGGCGCCGACGGCGAGGGTACCGGGTTCGCGATCGCGATGACCGGACTCAACGGTGGGCGCATCAACATCGCGGCCTGCTCGCTCGGCGGGGCGCAGGCCGCCTACGACAAGGCCGTCGCCTACCTCGCCGACCGCGAGGCATTCGGCATCCGCCTGCTCGATGAGCCAACCATCCGGTTCACCATCGCCGACATGGCCACGGCATTGGAAGCGTCGCGAAACCTGTTGTGGCGCGCCGCCACTGCACTCGACGACAACCATCCCGACAAGGTCGAACTGTGCGCCATGGCCAAGCGCTACGTCACCGACGCTTGTTTCGAGGTGGCCGACCAGGCTCTGCAGTTGCACGGCGGCTACGGCTACCTGCGGGAGTACGGGCTGGAGAAGATCGTCCGCGACCTGCGCGTGCACCGCATCCTCGAGGGCACCAACGAAATCATGCGCGTGGTCATCGGGCGGGCTGAAGCGGTCCGTGCCCGCGCGTCGTAAACGAATGAAACCTCAGTGAGACGAGCGAAGCGACGGGAGAACAGATGACGACGATCGCATTCTTGGGACTTGGCAACATGGGTGGCCCGATGGCGGCCAATCTGGTGGAGGCTGGCCACGCGGTACACGCCTTCGACCTGGTGACCGCCTTGAAGGACACCGCAGAGAGCAAGGGCGCCAAGGCCTTCGACAGCGGGGCCGAGGCGGTGGCCGAAGCCGACGTGGTGATCACCTCGCTGCCCAGCGGCGCCATCGTGAAGGCCTGCTACGCCGAGGTGCTGCCCGCCGCCAAGCCGGGCACGCTGTTCATCGACACCTCGACCATCTCGGTCGACGATGCGCGGGCGATCAATGCCCAGGCAATCGAACACGGTCACGCACAGATCGACGCACCCGTATCCGGCGGCGTCAAGGGTGCGACCGCGGGCACGCTCGCGTTCATGGTCGGCGGCGACGATGCTGACGTCGAGCGAGCCCGACCCGTGTTGGAACCCATGGCGGGCAAGATCATTCACTGTGGCGGCTCGGGCAACGGGCAGAGCGCCAAGTTGTGCAACAACATGGTGCTGGCCGTCCAGCAGATCGCCGTCGGCGAGGCTTTCGTACTCGCCGAGAAACTCGGCCTCTCAGCGCAGTCGCTGTTCGACGTGATCACCGGCGCAACGGGCAACTGCTGGTCCGTGCACACGAATTGCCCGGTGCCGGGCCCGGTCCCGACGTCACCGGCCAACAACGACTTCAAGCCGGGGTTCGCGACGGCGCTGATGCACAAGGATCTGGGGCTGGCGATGGACGCCGTGTCGTCGTCGGGCTCGTCGGCTCCGTTGGGGTCCCACGCCGCGGAGATCTACGCGGGGTTCATCGATTCGGACCCGTCCCACGCCGGCAAGGACTTCAGCGCCATCATCGAACTGCTACGCGGCAGCTGACCGCTGCATGCCCGACCCCAGTCGAGCATGCAGCCGCTGACAGTCCGCGACGCGCAGACCGTCGTAGTCGGCGTGCGCCCCTGGCGCGTTGGGGTCGACGAGCACGCCGGCCAGGCCGCCGCCGAACGCGGCGCGCAGGCTGCTCGGCGAACCCGCGAAGGCCAGCGCATCGTGGGCGGAGACGCCCAGTTCGGCCAGCGCCATCCGGTAGGCGTCGCTGCTCGGGATGGGTGTGCCGACGTCGTCGGCGGTGACGATCGTCTGCACCAACCCGTCGCCGACCAGCTGACGAATCAGGGGTTGCACCCATTGACGGCGACCGGCGGCCACGACGCCCACCGCCACCCCAGCGGTGAACCCGTCGGTGATCAGGTCCACCAGGCCGGTCCGCGGATCGAGATCCGCGCCGAGCATCATCTCGTCGAGCATCGTCGCCTTCGTCCGACAGATCTCTTCGACGAGAACCTTGAGCAGGACGTCGCACTCCGTACAGACGCCGCGTGCCCGCAGCTCTGCAGCGACGCGCTGCCGCTCGTCGTGCAGGTCCAGCAGCCTGCGGTACCGCGACACGGACCACCTCAGGCTCAGCCCGTGCGCAGCGAAGGCTGCGTTGAACGCGAGCCGATGCCCACCGCATTCGGCGTCCGTGAGTGCGTCGAGGTCGAAGACCATCGCGCGCAGCTGATGAGCACTGCTCTCGCCGGGGCGGGAGGCGTCCCACCAGAACCGGCCTGCCCGCCACGCCCTCGCCTGAATGTCCACCATGCACACAGAGTGGCGCACGTCACAGTGGGGCGCCTCCCCCATCCGGGGGATTGAACCGGCCAACATGGGCGACCGGCTCGAACGCCGGTCCTATGCTCGGGCCATGCCTGCCGCCATCGGTCCCCCGGTGCGGCTCGTCCTGGTCGACGACCACGAGATGGTCATCGAGGGACTCAAGGCGATGCTGGCCGCCTTCAGTGACCGCGTCGAGGTGGTGGGTCAGGCGGTCGGCGCCGAACGGGCACTCGGCGTGGTCGCCGCGCTCGATCCCGACATCGTCCTCTGCGACGTGCGCATGCAGGGCTCCAGCGGACTCGACCTGTGCGCGGCGCTGCGCCAACGCGATCCGGACCGCAAGGTCGTCATGCTCTCGGTCTACGACGACGAGCAGTATCTCTTCCAGGCACTGCGGGTCGGCGCCTGCGGATATCTGTTGAAGAGCATCAGCAGCGACGAGTTGGTCCGACAGTTGGAGTTCGCCCGCGGTGGTGAGACCGCGATCGATCCCGGCATGGCCGCGCGCGCCGTGGACACCGCGGCCAGGTTGCAGCGCGACGAGTTCTGGCCCGGTGCCAGGCAGGGCCTCACGCAGCGGGAGAGCGAGATCCTCTCCTACGTCGTCAGCGGACTGTCCAACCGGGGCATCGCCACCAAGCTGGTGATCGGCGACGAGACCGTCAAGACGCACCTGCGGGCGATCTACCGCAAGCTGGGCGTCGCCGATCGCACGGGCGCGGTCGCGACGGCGCTGCGGGAGGGGATCTATCAGTGAGCAGCAGGAGCGAGACGGCCGGGGCATCGGCACGGATTCCCCGACGCTCCAACGCGGTCCGCGATCTGGTCGACGCCGACCGCGAGCTCGCGCTGCTCCGCGAGCTGATCCAGGCGGCGTCGTCGGGGCCCGGAGTCGAGCCGCTCGCCGCGGCGGCCGCCAGGATGATCACGGCAGCCACCGCCACGGACGTGTGCTTCGTACACGTGCTCGACGACGCCGAACGGTCGCTGACGTTGACGGGCGCCACGCCGCCTTTCGACAGCGAGGTCGGCAAGATCCGGCTGCCGTTGGGACATGGGGTGTCGGGCTGGGTGGCCAGCCACCGCGAACCCGTCGTGATCATCCACGACAAGGAGGACGATCCCCGGTACCTCCCGTTCGAGTCCCTGCGCGGTTCGGACTTCACCTCGATGGTGTCGGTACCGATGGAGACCGATCCCGGCGGCCTGGTCGGCGTGCTCAACGTGCACACCGTGGAGCGTCGCGAGTTCACCGGACGCGACGTCGAGTTGCTGCTGGTCATCGGCAGACTGATCGCCGGGGCCATGCACCAGGCCCGGTTGCATCGCAGGCTGGTGGCCAGGGAGCGGGCCCACGAGAACTTCGTCGAGCAGGTGATCGAGGCGCAGGAGATCGAGCGCCGCAGGCTCGCAGGCGACATCCACGACGGGATTTCGCAACGCCTGGTCACGCTGTCCTACCGGCTCGACGCGGCCACCCGTGCGCTCGGCGGTGACGCGGAGGCGGCGGCCGAGCAGCTGGCGATGGCCCGCGAGCTGGTTGACCTCACCTTGCAGGAGGCGCGTGCCGCGATCGGCGGATTGCGGCCGCCGGTGCTCGACGACCTCGGGCTGGCCGGCGGGTTGGCCAGCTTGGCGCGATCGATCCCGCAGGTCGTCATCGACACGGACCTGGCCGACGTCCGGCTACCCGACCACATCGAGATCGCGCTTTACCGCATTGCGCAGGAGTGCTTGCAGAACGTCGTCAAACACGCGAACGCGACCAACGCTAGCCTCACGTTCTCGACCGGAGAGCAGACCGCGCGGCTCGAAATCGTCGACAACGGAGTCGGTTTCGACACGTTCGAGCATCCACTCGGCGGCGACGAGATGGGCGGCTACGGTCTGCTGTCGATGGCGGAGCGGGCCGAAATCGTTGGGGGCCGGTTGCACATCCGATCGCGGCCTGGTGCGGGCACGGCGGTGACCGCGACCATTCCGCTGTCGTCGCAGCCGATCGAGAGGGAGGGCCCCTAGCGCTGGAAGTCGCCCGCCTGGCGACGCAGCGTCTCGATCGACGCCGCGAGTGCCGCCGACTCCTCGGCGGAGATTCCGATGTCGGCGAACACCTCGTGGTTGAGCGTCACCGTCGCGTCTTCGACCGTCGAACGGCCGAGGTCGGTCAGTCGCACCAGCGTGGTGCGCCCGTCCGTCGGGTGCGGCGTGCGTTCGACGAGACCGTCGCTCTCGAGGCGGCGGATCGCGTGCGTGACGCTGGTGACGTGAACCTGCAGCCGGTCGGAGGCCTTCGTGATCGGCAAGGCGCCGTTGCTGCTGAAGGCCAGCAGGCGTAGCAATTCGTATCGGGAGAAGCTCAGATCGTAGGGGCGCAAAGCGGTCTCGACGCGCGCCAGCAGGATCTGGTGGGCCCGCATCACGGACGTGACGGCCACCATGCCGTCGGCGACGTCACCCCAGCCGGCACGGTCCCAGTTGGCGCGTGCCAGTTCGATGGGGTCGCGCTCCGCGGGCTCAGAGGACACGCCTCTTCTTACCGCACGCAGCACCACCCGGCGTCGCAACCGGGCCGGTTCGCGCCGGATCACACCTGCCGTTCGAGCAGGACTTCCCCGGACTCCACGGAAACCAGTTGGACGGAGGCGATTTGGTCTCGTGGCATGGGAGTGTTGCCGCTGGGCAGGGCCGTCGCACCCGACAGACCCAGCCACGTGGCAACCTGCGTGCGGCTGCCGTCACGACCGACCACCACCATGCCGAGATTGCTGGGCGGAGGATTGGCTCCACCGCCCCAATCACCGTAGGTGCAGGCCATGTCGATGCGGGTGCCCCAGGCGTAGCTGCTCATGGCGACGGTGGCGTTGAACGGCGTCGGCGCGCGCTTGGTCATTTCCAGTTGCGCGACGGTCTCGGTGGTGCCGCTCTGCAATCCCACGACTCCGGGCCTGATCGCCACCACCAGGCCGACCGCGAGGAGGGCGGCGGCGAGGCCGACCGCGGCGGCCGTCAGCCTGCGGGCCCGGCGTCTGCGCCAGCGCACCCCATTCAGGACCGACGTCAGGACCTCGGGTCGTAGCGGCGGGGGCTCCGGTGGCTCCTGCTCGAGGTCGCGAACGTCGTCGGGGTCGAGGAGGCCGAGCAGGGCAGGCATGCCGCTCAGTTCGGCGACGGCGCCGCGGCACCGATCGCAGGCGGTCAGGTGCGCCTCGTACTCCCGGCGTTCGGTGCTTGACAGTGACCCGAGCACGTAGGCCGCGTCCCACGTCGCATAGCGGTCGCCCTCTGACTGGTCGACGCTGTGCGGTCCCCCGGTGTGCGTCATCGTGTCACCCCCATTTCCTGCAGGCTGAGCCGCAGTGCCCGCACTGCGTAGTGCAGTCGGGACTTCACGGTGCCTTCGGCGATCTGCAGATCCGCGGCGACCTGCGCCACGCTCCATCCTTGGTAGTACGCGCGCAGGATCACGGCGCGGTGGTCGGGCGACAGCTGGCTCAACGCCGTGCCGAGCAGCAGCTTGTCCAGCGCCTGGTCGACCTCGTCGGGTCCCGCTCGATCGGCGACCGCCTCGACGTCGGCGGTGCCGGACTCGCGGCGATAGCGGGCGCTACGTCTGTCGTCGATGATCAGGTTGCGGGCGACGGTGAACAGCCAGGCGCGGGCGGAGCGGTCGGCGTCGTCCGTGACTGGGTGTCGCCAAGCGCGCAGCAGCGTCTCCTGAACGACGTCCTCGGCGCGCGCCGGATCGCCGGTGAGCCGCAGCGCGTAACGCCACAGCGCGGCGGCGTGCTCGTCGTACAACACCCGCATCATCGCGGCCTCCGGATCGTCCATTCGTCACCTCCATAGGTGATACGACGCGGACGGCCATCCGGTTCACGAACATCTTCGTCGCGCGCCTGGTCAGCGGCGGTGTTTCGCCCGAAGCCGATGGCTCACAGCGTGAGGATCCGTGGCCCGTCGTCGGTGGCGGCGACGGTGTGTTCCCAATGCGCGGCGCGAGTTCCGTCGGCCGTGATCACGGTCCACTCGTCTTCCAGCACGATCGTCTTCGTGGTGCCGAGGGTCAGCATCGGCTCGATCGCCAGCACCGAACCAGCCGCCAGGTACGGTCCGCGTCCCGGTGCTCCCTCGTTGGGCAGGAATGGGTCCATGTGCATGCTGGTCCCGATGCCGTGGCCGCCGTAGCCGGAGACGATGCCGTACTTGCGGTCGTGGCGTCGCTCGGCGGCGTGGGTCTCGACCTCGATGGCGTGGGAGACGTCGGTGAGCCGATTGCCGGGCACCATCGCGGCGATGCCCGCCTCCATGGCCGACCGGGTGGCCTCCGAGAGGGCTTCGTCGGCGGGGATCAGCGGACCGACGCCGAACGTGACGGCCGAGTCACCGTGCCAACCGTCGAGGATCGCGCCGCAGTCGATGGATACCAGGTCACCGGCGACCAGGACGTCGTCTGAGGATGGGATGCCGTGTACGACGCGATCGTTCACCGACGAGCAGATGCTTCCGGGGAAGCCGTGGTAGCCGAGGAACGAGGGGATGCCCCGACCGTCGCGGATCACCGCTTCGGCGATGGCGTCGAGCTCGAGCGTGGAGACACCGGGGACGGCGCCTTGGCGCACGGCGCGCAGCGCGGCGGCGACCAGTGCGCCCGCGGCCGCCATGGCGTCCAGTTCGTCGGCGCTGCGTTGCGGAACCACCTTGCGCCCGCGCAGGCCTGGCAGGCCGATCACGATTACTTGCCGAGGGCCTGCAGTGCGCGCGCGAACACCTCGTCGAGACCGCCGACGGCGTCGACGGTCTTGAGCTCGCTTGCGTAGTAGTCCAGCAGCGGCGCGGTCTCGTCGCGGTAGACCTTCATGCGGTTGAGGATGACGTCCTCGGTGTCGTCGGCCCGGCCGCGGGCCTTCAGCCGCGTCAGCAGCTCGTTCTCGGAGACCCGGAACTCCACCACCGCGTCGAGCGCCAGGTCGCGCTTGGCCAGCATCTCGCGCAGCGCCTCGGCCTGCTCGACGGAGCGCGGGTAGCCGTCGAGGATGAATCCGGCGGCCGCGTCGGCGTCGTCGAGCCTGCTGTCGACGAGCGCGTTGGTGAGCGTGGCGGGGACGAGGTCGCCCGCGTCGAGGTACTTCTTGGCTTCGAGGCCCAGCTCGGTCTCGTTGCTGATGTTGTAGCGGAAGAGGTCACCCGTGGAGATGTGCGGGATGTCGAGTTTCTCGGCCAGCTTCTGCGCCTGAGTGCCCTTGCCCGCACCCGGCGGTCCAAGCAAAACGATTCTCACTTGAGGAACCCTTCATAGTTGCGCTGCATGAGCTGGCTTTCGATCTGCTTCACGGTGTCCAAGCCGACGCCGATCATGATCAGTACTGCGGTGCCACCGAACGGCAGGTTCTGCACCGAGCCGGTGTTGCCGATCTCCAGGAAGAGGTTCGGCAGCACCGCGATCACACCGAGGTAGATCGAACCGGGCAGGGTGATTCGGCTCAAAACGTAGCGCAGATAGTCCGCTGTCGGGCGACCAGGACGGATGCCGGGGATGAACCCGCCGAACTTCTTCATCTCATCGGCTCGTTCGTCGGGATTGAACGTGATCGACACGTAGAAGTACGTGAAGAAGACGATCAGGCCGAAGTAGATGGCGATGTAGACGGGGCTGGCCGGGTTGGTCAGGTAGTTGGCGACGAACTTGTCCCACCAGCCGGTGCCCGGGTTGGCGCTGCCGCTCTGGATCAGCTGGGTGATCAGGTGCGGGATGTAGATCAGCGACGACGCGAAGATGACGGGGATGACGCCGGCCTGGTTGACCTTGAGCGGCAGGTAGGTGGACGTGCCGCCGTACATGCGTCGACCCACCATGCGCTTGGCGTACTGCACGGGGATGCGGCGCTGGCCCTGCTCGACGAAGACGACGCCGACGATGATGATCAGCGCGGCGACGCACACCAGGGCGAACACCTGGCCGCCGCGGCTGTCGAGGATGGTCTTGCCCTCGGACGGGATGCGGGCGGCGATGCCTGCGAAGATCAGTAGGGACATGCCGTTGCCGATGCCACGCTCGGTGACCAGCTCGCCCATCCACATCACCAGGCCGGCGCCCGCGGTCAGCACGAGGACGATGACGACCAACGAAAAGATCGACGTGCTGGCGAGGATGGGCTCGGTGCAGCCCTGCAGCAGCTGACCGTTGGCGGCCAGTGCGACGATCGAGGTGCCCTGCAGCAGCGCCAGTGCGATCGCGAGGTAACGCGTGTACTGCGTCATCTTGGCCTGGCCGGCTTGGCCTTCCTTGCGCAACTGTTCGAAGCGCGGGATGACGACGGTGAGCAGCTGAACGATGATGCTCGCGGTGATGTAGGGCATTACGCCGACGGCGAACACCGACAGCTGCAGCAGTGCGCCGCCCGAGAACAGGTTGATGAGGGAGTAGATCTGCGCGGAGTCACCGGCGCTGACCTGCGCGATGCACTTCTGCACGTTGGGGTAGTCGACGCCGGGGGACGGCAGCGTGGCGCCGACCCGGTAGAGGATGACGATGCCGAGGGTGAAGAGAATCTTCCGTCGGAGGTCGGC
>NZ_JBEVLO010000351.1:0-7966 GCF_040509115.1 Mycobacterium sp.
CGGGTCGTCACCGGCGGTGAGCGTGCCGAGTTGGGCGGCGACCTGTCCGGCGGCTACTACGTGCAGCCGACGATCTTCGAGGGCAACAACAAGATGCGGATCTTCCAGGAGGAGATCTTCGGGCCCGTCGTCGCGGTCACGTCCTTCAAGGACTACGACGACGCGATGGCGATGGCGAACGACACGCTGTACGGGCTGGGTGCGGGCGTGTGGAGCCGCGATGGCAACACCGCCTACCGCGCGGGCCGCGACATCAAGGCGGGCCGGGTGTGGACCAACTGCTATCACGTGTATCCGGCACATGCCGCGTTCGGTGGGTACAAGCAGTCCGGCATCGGCCGCGAGAACCATAAGATGATGCTCGACCACTATCAGCAGACCAAGAACCTGATGGTGTCCTACAGCAACAAGGCCCAGGGCTTCTTCTAGACGAGCCGTCGAACGTGCCGCCACTGCGACGGTTCGGCTGAAACCGCGCAGTGGCGTCACGTTCGAGAGAGAAGTAGCGATGGAAGCGACACCGTCAAGGGCGTTGATCACCGAGGCAGCGGCCACGTTGCTGAGGAAGCTGCAGGATCGCCACGGCGGCTTGATGTTTCACCAGTCGGGCGGCTGCTGCGACGGGTCGTCGCCGATGTGTTACCCCGAGGGCGAATTCCTCGTCGGTGACCGCGACATCCTGCTGTCGATCCTCGACGTCGGCACGGGGGTCCCGGTGTGGATCTCCGGCAGTCAGTTCGAGGCGTGGAAGCACACCCAGCTGGTGATCGACGTGGTGCCCGGCCGCGGCGGCGGCTTCAGCCTCGAGACCCCGGAGGGGATGCGGTTCCTCAGCCGCGGCCGCGCCTACACCGAGGAAGAGAACCGGCGGCTCGACGGTGAGCCACCGGTCACCGGATCCGCCTACGAGCGCGGTGAGCGGCCGCGCGACGGTGGCACGCACATCGTCGCCGAAGCGTCCGATGCCTGCCCGATCCCTGCGGCACGCACGGTCAGCGCGCAGACCTGACGGATCGCCATCAAGCAGGTGGACGCCGCCTACTAGGCTGGAGGGGTGACTCACTATGACGTCGTCGTACTTGGTGCAGGCCCCGGCGGTTACGTTGCGGCGATCCGCGCGGCCCAACTCGGCCTGAACACCGCCATCGTCGAGCCGAAGTACTGGGGCGGAGTGTGCCTCAACGTCGGCTGCATTCCCTCCAAGTCGTTGCTGCGCAACGCGGAGCTGGCCCACATCTTCACCAAGGAAGCCAAGACGTTCGGCATCAGCGGTGACGCGTCGTTCGACTACGGCTCGGCGTTCGACCGCAGCCGCAAGGTCGCCGACGGCCGCGTCGCCGGCGTGCACTTCCTGATGAAGAAGAACAAGATCACCGAGGTTCAGGGCCGCGGGTCGTTCACCGACGCCAACACCCTCGCCGTCGAACTCAACGACGGTGGCACCGAGACGCTCACCTTCGACAACGCCATCATCGCCACCGGCAGCCGCACGCGCCTGGTCCCCGGTACCGAGCTGTCGGAGAACGTCGTCACCTATGAAGAGCAGATCATGGAGCGCGAGCTGCCCTCCTCGATCGTCATCGCCGGGGCGGGTGCCATCGGCATGGAGTTCGGCTACGTGATGAGCAACTACGGCGTCGACGTCACCATCGTGGAGTTCCTGCCGCGGGCGCTGCCCAACGAGGACGCCGAGGTCTCCAAGGAGATCGAGAAGCAGTTCAAGAAGCTCGGCGTGAAGATCCTCACCGGCACCAAGGTGGAGTCGATCACCGATGAGGGTTCATCGGTAAAGGTCGTCGTCAGCAAGGATGGCAAGACCGAGGAGCTCAAGGCCGACAAGGTCATGCAGTCGATCGGCTTCGTCCCCAACGTCGAGACCATCGGGCTCGACAAGGCAGGCGTGAAGCTCAACGAACGCAAGGCCATCGAGATCGACGAGTACATGCACACGTCGGTGCCCCACATCTACGCCATCGGCGACGTCACCATGAAGCTGCAGCTGGCCCACGTCGCCGAGGCGCAGGGCGTGGTGGCCGCCGAGACCATCGCGGGTGCCGAGACGTTGCCGCTCGGTGACTACCGGATGCTGCCGCGCGCCACGTTCTGCCAGCCGCAGGTGGCCAGTTTCGGCCTGACCGAACAGCAGGCCCGCGACGAGGGTTATGACGTCAAGGTCGCCAAGTTCCCCTTCACTGCCAACGGCAAGGCGCACGGGCTTGGCGAGCCCGGCGGCTTCGTCAAGATCATCGCCGACGCGAAGTACGGCGAGCTGCTGGGCGGACACCTCATCGGGCACGACGTGTCCGAGTTGCTACCCGAGTTGACGCTGGCCCAGAAGTGGGACCTCACGGTCAACGAGCTCACCCGCAACGTGCACACGCACCCGACGCTGTCGGAGGCGCTGCAGGAGTGCTTCCACGGGCTCGCCGGCCACATGATCAACTTCTGAGTCTGTCCAACGGGTGAGAGCGACGGTCGTCGCCGGTATCGGCGGCCTGATCATCGGCCACGTCCTCTGGCTGGTGGCGATCTCGCTGGCCACCAAGACGACGACCGTCAACGCGTGGGTGCTGGTGATCGGCGCTGCGTGTGGACTGCTCGGGGTCGCCGGGGGCCTGCTGGGCTGGATGTTCCACCGGCGCAAGGCGTTTGCCAGGGCAGCATTTCTGTGGTGTCTGCCGATCTCGCCGGTGGTGTTGTCACTGTGCGTGCTCGGCGTGACCTGGCTGTAGCTAGTCCGGGAAGTCGAGCGGGATCCTCAGCGTCGCCATCGTGGCGGCCAGACCGTCGTAGTTGGCCGCCAGCATGCAGAACTCGATGAGCTGTTTCTTGTTCAGGTATGCCGACAGGGCCGTCCACGTCTCCGTCGACATCGACCGGGTGATGACGAATTCGTCCGTCGCGGTGACCAACACGCGCTGGCGGTCGGTCAGCCCATCGGCGTCGGGTCCCTCGAAGATGCGCCCTTGCGTCTCGACGTCGACGCCTCGGCTGCGCGCCAGCCTGCGATGCTGCTGCAACTCGTACTCGCAGTTGCGCAGATGCCCGACGCGCAGGATCACCAGTTCGGCGTCCTTCTTGGGTAGCTTGCCGAGACCAAGGAGGATTCCGGAATACGGCAGCCACGCCAGGAACAGCAGGCGGTGCTGACCGATGACGTTGAGCAGGGCGAACCGTGGTGCCCGGATGGCCCGCGCGCCCAGCTTGGCGATGATCCAGTTCAGGGGGCCGAGCTCGCGAAACCCGCCTGGCTCGATGCGGGCGGGGGCTGCCTCGGGTGCGCTCACCCTTGCGAGTGTAGGGAAAGGCCGTGGGGACCAGTGGTCAGCGCGGCGGCATCTCCCCGTCCAGCCGGTGCCCTTGCTGCTCGTCGACGCGCTCGTAGAACTCCGCGGCAGCGGCGAGGCCCTCGGACATCTGTTCGGACTCACCGCTCACCCATTCGATCGTCGCGTTGCGCGCCTCTACGGCCGTGGCGAGGGCGTCTCCGGTTGCCTCGCAGACGATCCCGTGGGTCTGTTTCACGTTCGCGACGACGCCGACGGTGAGGTTCTTGGTCGAGTCGATGGTCGTAGCGGCGCGTTGCTGCTGTCGTGAGAGGGTCCGCACGTCCTCGGGCGAGACCCGGAGTCCGGCGCCGCTGGACTGCTGTGCCCTGCCGTCGTATTCGCCGCGGATCGGATGGTAGGAGCTGCCTGCGGCATGGACTTCTTCGGCGTGGGCGGCCGCTTGCCCAGTGAGTTGCTGAAACCGCCAGATCGCGCGCGGCATGATCCTGAGCACCACGTGCGCCTGATAGGACAGCGAGGCCGCATCACCGGCGACCGGATGGGCCCCCAGGGCCAGCGCAGGGGCGATGTGGGCGTTGAGTTCCTGCGCGCAGTCCTTGAGTACGGAGCGGGTGTCCATGTTGTCGGTCGCCTCGGTGTTCAGCGCCTCGCGAATGCGGCGATCGAGTTCCGCCATGTCACGCGTTCGGTTGCGCTGCAGTTCGTTGGCGAACGTGTACGCCTCTGCCGCTGCGCCCTCCCAGCTGTCCGGCGCGTCCATCGTGCTGAGCCCATCGGTGATGCCGCGGAATGCATCCGCACCGGCCTGAAATGCGGCGCCCTCGTCCGGTATCCGGTCGGCCCCACACTGTGTGAGCATGTCCCGCAGCGTTGCCAGGGCTGCGGCGATGATCGGTGCTCCGCCTGCGCCCTCGACGTTCGGCTCGTCGCTGAACGCGCTGAGAGCCGCCTTGCCAAGGGGGACGGCGGGGACGACGAAGTTGAGGAGGGCGTTGCCTTGATCACCCAAGGCGCCGAGCGGGTCCTTCACCACCTTGTCGGGGTCCGGAATGAAGTTCAGCATCGGCACATTGGCCTTCAGGAAGCCGTCCACCGTGTCCTTGGCGATGCCGAAGAAATCCACGGTTCAACTCCTCTCTCGCCCTTTCTCGCGTCAGTTCAGCCTATGGGCTCAGCCAGACCCGCATCTGCACCCATCTTCGGGTGTGGTGATCATGGCTGCTTGACCAGGTACGGAGACACCGTGCTGCGGTGTTCGTCGAGGTCGAGGGCGCGGCCCAGCGCCGGGAAGGCGCGCTGCGGGCAGTTGTCGCGTTCGCACACGCGGCAGCCCGCACCGATCGGGGTGCCGACTTCGCTGGACAGGTCGAGGCCCTCGGAGTAGACGAGCCGGTTGGCGTGGCGGAGCTCGCAGCCGAGCCCGATCGCGAACGTCTTGCCCGGCTGCCCGTAGCGCGACGCACGTCTCTCGACGGTGCGCGCCACCCACATGTAGTGCCTGCCGTCGGGCATCTGCGCGATCTGCACCAGGATCTTGCCGGGGTTCGCGAACGTCTCGTAGACGTTCCACAGCGGGCAGGTGCCGCCGGACGAGGAGAAGTGAAAACCGGTGGCGGACTGGCGTTTCGACATGTTGCCCGCGCGGTCCACCCTGACGAAGGACAGTGGGACGCCGCGCATGGTCGGGCGCTGGAGGGTGGAGAGCCGGTGGGCGATTGTCTCGTAGCTGACCGAGTACAACGCCGACAGTCGTTCGACGTCGTATCGGAAGTTCTCGGCGACGTCGTGGAACTGGCGGTAGGGCAGCACGGTCGCCGCCGCAAAGTAATTGGCCAGTCCCAGCCGCGCCAACGTCGTCGACTCGTCGCTGGTGAAGTTGCCCTCGCCGACCAACGCGTCGATCAGCGAGCCGAATTCGAGGAAGGCCAGTTCGGCGGCGAGTTTGAAGACGACCTGACCCGACGCCAGGTGCCCGCTGATCTCCAGTGTCTTGGTCGCGGGGTCGAAGCGGTGCAGCACGTTGTCGCCCCGATCGGTGCGTCGCACGATACGGACGTCGTGCACGGCGCTGAGCCGCTCGGCGAGGTCACGGGCCAGGTCGGCGCGATGCATCCGCATCCGGATGGTCAGTTCCTCGGCGGCGGTGTCGAGCTCGTGCAGGTAGTTCTGCCGTTGGTAGAAGAAGTCGCGGACCTCTTCGTGCGGCATGGTGATCGCCCCCGACCCCGAGCTGACGCCGCGGCCGTCGGAGTGCCTGCCCTCGCTGACCGCCGCCAATTGGGTGGCGGTGAGCCGGTAGCGCTGATGCAGGTTCACCAGAGCCCGGGCGAGGGCCGGGTGCGCGCTGACGACGTCGGCGAGCTCGGTCTGGTCGACGTCGATGCCGAGGTCGCGGTCCAGCGTGATCTCGCGCAGCTCGGCGATCAGGCGGGTGTCGTCCTGGGAGGCGAAGAACGTGGCGTCGACGCCGAAGAGCTCCGTGATCCGCAGCAGGACGGACACGGTCAGCGGCCGGACGTCGTGTTCGATCTGGTTGAGGTAGCTCGGGGAGATGTCGAGCATCTGGGCGAGCGCGGCTTGGCTGAAGCCTCGTTCGCTGCGGAGCTGACGTACCCGTGATCCGACGAAGGTCTTGGCCACCCCAACGAGGGTAGCAACACTGTTAAGGGCCTTCGCAGGATTGGCACGATGAACGTTGTGGCAGTATCGGAATCCGTGACTAGCACCGGGGGAGCCGCGTCGGATCCCACTGTTGAGCAGCGGAAGACCGGGGCCAGCGGCCTGCTGAAGACCATGATGCCGGTGCCCGATCCGCATCCCGACGTCTTCGACGTCGAGTGGCCGCTGCGGGTCGCCGACGTCGACCGCGAGGGGCGGCTCAAGTTCGACGCCGCGACCCGGCACATTCAGGACATCGGCTCTGATCAACTGCGCGAGATGGGCTACGAGGAGACCCATCCGCTGTGGATCGTGCGCCGCACGATGATCGACATGATCAGGCCCATCGAGTTCAAGGACATGCTGCGATTGCGGCGCTTCTGTTCGGGAACGTCCAACCGGTGGTGTGACATGCGGGTGCGGATCGACGGTCGCAAGGGCGGCCTGATCGAGTCGGAAGCATTTTGGATCAACATCAATCGCGAGACTCAGGGGCCGTCGCGCATCTCGGACGACTTCATCTCGGGACTGCAGCGCACCACCAACGTGAATCGGTTGCGGTGGAAGGCATATCTCAAGCCAGGCAAGCGCGAGGACGCCGTGGAGGTTCGTCCGTACCCCGTCCGGGTCAGCGACATCGACATCTTCGATCACATGAACAACTCGGTGTACTGGAGTGTCGTCGAGGACTACCTGCACACGCAGCCCGGACTGATGGCCTGGCCGCTGCGCGTCACCATCGAGCACGATCTTCCGGTCGCGCTCGGGGACCAATTGGAGATCGTCAAGCACGTGTACCCGGCGGGTTCGACCGACGAGTTCGGCGAGGAACTGACCGATCGCACTGTAACGACGCTCACATATGCCGTCGGCGACGAGACCAAAGCGGTCGCCTGCATCTTCTCGCTCTGAACCGATTCGGTTTAACAGTACGGGCGTACTGACCTGCGCCGACTGGCCTACTGAACGGTAACTTCTGAACCGGTCAAGCCACACCTGCATTCACAAAATTTGCAACTTGGCGCGGGGTGTTGGCAAAAGATGGCAATGGAAACGGGTGGACCTGCGGATATGTCGTGAGGCATGCTCGAAGGAGTACAACCGTCACGCTGCGGCGGAGTTAACAACTTCACTCCATTTAGCCAAACCGTAGCGATGAGCCTCAGATGAGTCGAAGGAGCCCGAATGTCCACCGTTGGCACACCGAAGAGCCCGGAACAGATCCAGCACGACTGGGACCACAACCCCCGCTGGAACGGCATCGAGCGCACCTACACCCCGCAGGACGTCGTCGCCCTGCAGGGACACGTCGTCGAGGAGTCGACCCTCGCCCGCCGCGGCGCCGAGGTGCTCTGGGAGCAGCTCCATGACATGGACTACGTCAATTCCCTGGGTGCCCTGACCGGCAACCAGGCGGTGCAGCAGGTCCGCGCCGGTCTCAAGGCCATCTACCTGTCCGGGTGGCAGGTCGCAGGCGACGCCAATCTGTCCGGCCACACCTACCCCGATCAGAGCCTCTACCCGGCCAACTCGGTGCCGCAGGTCATCCGCCGGATCAACAACGCACTGCTGCGCGCCGACCAGATCGCCAAGGTCGAGGGCGACCGGTCGGTGGAGAACTGGCTGGCCCCGATCGTCGCCGACGGTGAGGCCGGCTTCGGTGGCGCGCTCAACGTCTACGAACTGCAGAAGGCCATGATCGCCGCCGGTGTCGCCGGGTCGCACTGGGAGGACCAGCTGGCCTCGGAGAAGAAGTGCGGCCACCTCGGCGGCAAGGTGCTGATCCCGACCCAGCAGCACATCCGCACCCTGACCTCGGCCCGTCTCGCGGCCGACGTCGCCGACGTCCCGACGGTCGTCATCGCCCGCACCGACGCCGAGGCAGCCACGCTGATCACCTCCGACGTCGACGAGCGCGATCAGCCGTTCATCACCGGTGAGCGGACCAAGGAAGGCTTCTACCGGGTCAAGAACGGTCTCGAGCCCTGCATTGCCCGCGCCAAGTCCTATGCGCCGTA
>NZ_JBEVLO010000352.1:0-18235 GCF_040509115.1 Mycobacterium sp.
TGCGAGCGGAATCGGTGCTGCCGCCGACGAGACTCTCGTCGGTCAGGACCACGTTGACCGCGACGGGCACCGGCACCTCGGCGGGTCGCCCAGTCACCCTCTCCACCAGGGTGTCGGCCATGACCTGTCCGCGGCCGCGGCCGTCGCCGCAGCTGTCGGCCATGCGCTTGAGCGAGGCGTAGACGGCCACGCCCTGGGGCATCGGTAGCAATGCGGTCACGTACGTCATGGCGTCCGGGGCCGGTCGGATCGTGACCGTGCGCTCGCGCTCTGCTCGCACCGCGCGGTCGACGATGGCCTGCGGGTCCAATTCGTAGGCGATCGACTTGGCGTCGGCCTCGATGCGCCTGTCTCCCTTGCCCTCCAACACGGCTTGGTCGGCGCACATTCGGGCATCCAGGGTGCGGCGATCCTCGACGTCCAGACACGCCGATTCCCGAACGATCAGGGTGGCCCGCCACTCCGAGAGCACCCCGGCCGCCAACGCCGCCAAGGTGTGCGGCATCTCGTGGACCAGGGCGAGGGCGAACCCGACGTGCCTGCCACCCCTATTCGGCGAGTCCCGCCGCGCCAACGCCACCTCAGACGCCAGGCCCTTGCCCCGCTTGGCCGCCGGGACCCCTTGTCGGGCCTCCCGAGCCCGACGAAGCGCATCGAACTCCGCGGTCAACACCGCCTGCTCGGCCGCGGCCGACGACTTCAGACGCTCTAGCTCGGCGATGCGCTCGACCAGTCTCGCCTCCTCGGCGATCCGGCCGACCGACGCCATCGAATCGAACATGCGTTCGACTGTACCTCGACCCTCTGACAGGTCCAAAGCTCAATTGGGTGGTCAACTCCGACGCAGCACCATGATGTTGTCCCACCAGGTGAACGGTGCACCATCCGGGTCGACGCCGTCCCTGCCCAGCTTCTCGACGCGCACCCGCTCCCATTCCGATGCGGGCAGAGCAAGCTCGGCGAGCACTTCCTCGGCACTGGGGAATGGATGATCGTGGACCATCTTCTTCGCAAACGGTGGCGCTTCGGCGTGGTCGACGACGATGAGTACGCCACCGGGCGCCAGAGCGCTCGCGGCCTTGCGAAGGATCTGTGGGCGCTCGAGCCGCACCGTCGAGTGCAGGAATTGCGCCGAGACCAGATCGTAGGTCCCGTCGGGGAAGCTGTCGGACAGGTCGTGGCGCTGGAACTCCACGCGGTCTGCCACGCCCCGTTCGCGCGCCAGCTCGGCGGCTCTGGCGAGCGCCGTCTCGGCGATGTCGACGGCGGTGACCCGCCAGCCCCGCTCGGCCAGCCAAACGGCGTCGCCGCCCTCGCCGCAGCCAAGGTCGAGCACGCGGCCGGGGGCCAGCTCCGCGACCACCTCGGCGAAGTGCTTGTTGACACGCCCGCTCCAGATCCGTTCGCGCTCACCGTAGTGCGCTTCCCAGTACTCCCTGGCAGGTGTGTCGTCCTGGGTGTGGTGGTCATGCGGGGACATGAGTGCTCTCCTCCTGGTTGGACTGGTTGGACTGGTTGGACTGGTTGGAGTTGGGCCATGGCGGGACGGGGAGTCCGACCTCGTCGGCGAGCAGGCTCTGCACCACCGCGGCCGCGGCCAGTGAGCCACCCGCCACGGCAGCGGCGACCTGCGGCATACCGGCGCCGACGTCGCCTGCGGCGAACACCCCGGCGACCGAGGTGCGTTGGAAGGCATCGACCTCGATGGCGTCCGCGGTGATGGGGTTCGGCGGCGCCGTCGCAACCCCGAGTTGGGCGGCGAGCGGCGAGCGTTGGTGCAACGAGGTGGCGACCAGGACGCCGCGGCGCGCGAGGCTCTCCCCGCCCGCGAACACCACGGCTGTCAATTCCCCTGCCTCGGAGCGCATTTCCGCAACCTCCCGCTCGTCGATGGCGACGCCGGCGGCAGCCAGCTGCTCGCGCTGACCGGCGTCGAGCTCGGCCGCGCCGTCGGTGAGGACCACGACGTCGTCGGTCCAGCCGCGCAACATCAGCGCCGAGTGCATGGCGCGGTCGCCATCGGCGAGGACGGCCAGCGGTTGGTCTCGGAGCTCCCAGCCGTGGCAGAACGGGCAGTGGAACGCCGAACTGCCCCACAGTTCGGCGAGCCCAGGAATCGACGGCGTGCGGTAGTCCATTCCGGTGGCGAGCAACAGTCGTCTCGTCCGCTCGCGGCCACCGTCGGCCAGCTCGATCGCGAAGCCAGCGCCGTCGGCCACGGCCGACGTCACCTCGCCGGCGCGAAACCGAACGCTGGGGTACTTGGCCAGTTCGGCCCGGCCCGTCTCGTAGAGCTGTGCGGGTGGACGACCGTCCTGGCCGAGCAGGCCGCCGATGCCATGCGCGGCCAAATTGCTCTGCTCGCCTGCGTCGACCACCAGGGTGCGGCGGCGGGCCCGGCCGAGCACCAGCGCGGCGCTCAGTCCGGCGGCACCGCCTCCGACCACCACGCAGTCCCAGTCGGCGTTCGAGGCGTCCGTGAATGTCATGACGTCCACCTTGCCGACAGATGCACGATCTGCCAACATCGTTTGCCATGCAGGCAAAGGGCACCGATGACGTCGACCTCCGGGTGCGGCGACGGCTCCGCGAGCTGCGCACCCAGCGCGGCCTCACCCTCGAGGAGGTAGCGACGAGCGCCGACATCGACGTGTCGACGTTGAGCCGGCTGGAATCGGGCAAGCGGCGGCTGGCGCTGGATCACCTGCCGCGCCTGGCGTCGGCACTCTCGGTCAGCACCGACGACCTGCTGCGCGCCCCCGACGCCGAGGACCCGCGGGTGAAGGGCGCCGCGAAGACCCGGCACGGCGTGACGTACTGGCCGCTCACCCACAGCGGACCCGCAGGCGGCCTGCACGCATTCAAGATCCGCGTGAGCGCACGGCGCCGTACCCCGCCCGACGAACTACCCGTGCACGACGGTCAGGACTGGGTTTACGTCCTCTCCGGCCGCATGCGACTGATTCTCGGCGAGCGCGACTTCATCATCAAACCGGGTGAGGCCGTTGAGTTCTCGACGTGGACGCCGCACTGGTTCGGCACCGTGGACGGTCCGGTCGAGGCCGTGGCGATCTTCGGGCCGCACGGCGAGCGCCTGCACCTGCACACCTGACACTAAAGTGGGTCGCGTGTCCTTGATCTCGGCTCGTGGCGGCTCGGCGTCGTCGTCGCGTTGGACTGCGCGCGAGTCGGAGTTGTTGGCGGTGACGCTGCGACTGCTGCAGCAACACGGCTACGACGGTTTGACGTTGGAGGCGGTGGCTACGGAGGCCAAGGCGAGCAAGGCCACCATGTATCGCCGGTGGCCGTCGAAGGCCGACCTGGTGATCGCGGCGTTCATCGAGGGGACGCAGGCACCGACGGACCCGCCACGCACCGGCTCGCTGCGTGGCGACCTGCTGGAGATCGGCAGGCTGATCAGCAACAAGGCGCCCGAACACGCCAGCATCATGCGCGGCGTCCTGACCGAGTTGTCGCGCATCCCCGAGCTCAGTGACGTTCTGCAGCAAGAGTTCGTCCATCAGCGCAAGGTGCTGATGACCAAGGTGCTGACCGATGCGGTCGACCGTGGCGAGATCGATGCCGAGGTCATCAGCGACGAGATCTGGGACGTGTTGCCGGGCTACCTGGCGTTCCGCTTCCTGATGCCCGGGCGCCCACCGACGGACGAAACGGTCCGCGCGCTGGTCGACGAGGTCTTGCTGCCCAGCCTGACCCGGACCAGAAAGCTCACTCCAGATATGCCGTCTGATTGACCAGCCGCACCGATGCGACGCCGTCGGGATAGAACTCGGCGACCGACAGCGAGGCGAGATCGAGGTGCAGGCGGTAGAGGATGCCCTCCCCCGCGTCCAGCGCCAGCCGCAACACCGTCTTGATCGGCGTCACGTGCGACACGACGAGCACGGTCGCGTCGCCGTACTCCGAGATGATCCTGGTGCGCGCGCGGCGGACCCGTTGCGCGACGGCATCGAAGCTTTCGCCGCCGGGCGGGGCGATGCTGGTATCGCGCAACCACTTACCGTGCACTGCCGGATCCCGTTGCGCCGCTTCGCCGAACGTCAGGCCCTCCCACTCACCGAAGTCGGTCTCGATCAGGTCGTCGTCGACAACGACGTCCAGGCCGAGCGTCTTGGCTGCCGCCGTCGCGGTGTCATAGGCGCGCTGCAGAGGTGACGACACGACCGCCGTGATCCCGCCGCGCTCCCCCAGATACCGGGCCGCGGCGGCGGCCTGCTGACGGCCCAGGTCGGTGAGCGCCGGGTTGCCGCGGCCCGAGTATCGCCGCTGGATCGACAGCTCGGTCTGACCGTGACGCAACAGGAGGAACCGGGTTGGCGCTCCGCGCGCTCCGGTCCAGCCCGCCGGTGAGGCCGCCTCGGCTGCGGGCGCTGCCGACGACTCGGCCGCCGCGTCCATGGCCTCGTTGGCCAACCGGTCGGCGTGCGCGTTGCGGGCCCGCGGGATCCAGCTGAACGTGATGGAGTCGAACGCCCTGGCCAGGTCGTCGGCCCGTTGCCGCAGCGGCACCAGGTCGGGATGCTTGACGCGCCAACGACCCGACATCTGTTCGACCACCAGTTTGGAGTCCAGTTGGGCCGCAACGTCGGTCGCACCCATCTCGGCGGCTGCCTCCAGGCCCGCGATCAGACCGCGGTACTCGGCGACGTTGTTGGTGGCGTGGCCGATGCTGTCCTTGCTCTCGGCGAGCACCCGCTCGTGGTCGGCCGACCAGACCACGGCGCCGTATCCGGCGGGCCCGGGGTTGCCGCGCGACCCACCGTCGGCCTCGACGATCACCCTCATTCGCTGAAGTCCCTGACCCGCACCAGGATTGCCGAACATTCGGGGCACCGCTGCACGTCGTCCTCGGGGGCCGCGGAGATCCGGGCCAGCTCTCCTCTGTCGATCTCGATGCGGCATGCCCCACACCGCTTGCCCTGCAATCGTCCTGCGCCGACACCGCCGCCTGCCCGCTGTCGCTCGTAGAGCGCCACCAACCCGGCGTCGAGTGACGCGACCAGTTCGTCGCGCCGGGCCTGGGCCTGATGGCGGGCGTCATCGATGACCACCAGCGCTTCGTCGCGGGCTGCCTGCGCGGTCGCGAGCCGGTCCTGCAGATCGTCGATGCGGGCCAACTGCGCGGCCTGGTCGGTCTGCAGCGACTCGCGGTGCTCCATGATCTCCAACAGCGAATCCTCAAGGCTGCCTTGGCGACGCTGCAGCGTGTCCAGTTCGTGTTGCAACTCGGCAATGTGCTTGACGTCCACCGTGCCACCGTCCAGCAGGCCGCGGTCGCGGTCCTCGCGTTTGCGAACGGACTCGATCTCGCTCTCGAACTTGGCGATCTGCCCGTCGAGGTCGTCGAGGGCGATGCCGACGGCGGCGAGCTTGTCGTTCGCCTCGCGATGTTCGGCCTGGACCGCATCGAAGGCCTTCTGCTCGTCGAGATGGCCTGCGCGGTACGTCAGACGGCTCAGATCGGCGTCGACTGCGGCGAGTTCGATGATCGAACGTTGTTGTAGCTGATCGGCTTTCATTTGTTCTACGCGTCCTTCTCTATGTTCCATGGATCCGTCCGGACCTGACTGACCCGCACCGCAAGCGCCTCACCGAAGTGGCTGCGCAGCACTTCTGCGGCTTGATCGCACCACGGCCGTTCACTCGCCCAGTGTGCGACGTCCACCAGCGCCACGTCGGACACCCGCAGATGCTCGTCGGCGGGGTGGTGGCGCAGATCCGCCGTCAGGTAGGCCTGTACGCCAGCCCCTGCCACCTCGTCGAGCAGCGAGTCCCCCGCTCCCCCACACACCGCGACCCTGGACACCATCGCGTCGGGATCACCCGCGGCCCGCACGCCCCATGACGCCGCGGGCAGCCGGTCGGCGACACGAGCAACGAAGGCCGCCAACGATTCCGGTTCGGGCAGGGCACAAATGCGGCCGATGCCGACGTCCGTGGGCAGTGCCGCGAGCTCGAGCACGTCGAACGCGGGCTCCTCGTACGGGTGCGCGCCGCGGATCGCAGTCAGCACCGCGGCCCGCACCTTGGCGGGCGCGATCATCTCGATGCGGGCCTCTGGCAGCCGTTCGAGTGCACCGACGGCGCCAACGGCCGGAGATGCCCCGTCGAGTGGGAGGAACTGACCGGTTCCCGCGACGGTCCAGCTGCAGTGCGAGTAGTCGCCGATGTGACCGGCACCCGCACCGAACATCGCCTCGCGGACGGCATCGGCGTGCTCTGGGTTCGCGGTGGGCACGTAGACCACCCACTTGTCGCGCCGCACCCCGTCGGCGACGGGCGAGAGCACGCCCTCGACGGTCACTCCCAATGTGTCGGCGAGGGCATCCGAGACCCCGGGCGATGCCGCGTCCGCGTTGGTGTGCGCGGTGAACAGCGCCGCACCGCTGCGGATCAGGCGGTGCAGCAGCGCTCCCTTTGCGGTGTCGGCGGCCACGGTGTCCACCCCGCGCAGCAGCAGCGGGTGGTGAGCCAGCAGCAGGCCGCCGTCGGGCACCTCGGACACCACGTCGGGGGTGGCGTCGACGGCGATCGTCACGGATTCGACCACCTCGGCGCGGTCGCCGCAGACCAGCCCGACGGAATCCCACGACGCGGCCAAACCCGGTGGATAGGCGGCATCGAGCAGGTCGATGACGTCGCCCAACAGGGGACCCGACCGAACGCTCACCGCCGACCGGAAGGGACTGTCCACAACAAGACAGTAGACAATGGACGCGTGAGTCCCCAGCTAGTCCTATTCGACCTCGACGGCACCCTCACCGATTCCGCGGAAGGGATCGTCGCCAGCTTTCGCCACGCCCTCGCCGAAATCGGCGCAGAAGTGCCCGACGGTGACCTCGCGGGCCGCATCGTCGGGCCTCCGATGCTCGTCACCCTGAGGTCCATGGGGCTCGGTGACCGCGCCGAGGAGGCGTTCACCGCGTATCGGGCGGACTACACGACCAGGGGCTGGTCGATGAACGCCCTGTTCGAAGGCATCGCCGACCTGTTGACCGATCTCCGTGCCGCGGGAGTGCGGTTGGCGGTCGCCACGTCCAAGAACGAGGTGACGGCGCGGCGGATCATCGAACACTTCGGCATCGGGGACTTCTTCGAGGTGATCGCGGGCGCGAGCACGGACGGTGTCCGGTCGTCGAAGGCCGACGTCGTCGCGCACGCGCTGGGCCAGCTGGGACCACTGCCGGAACGCGTACTCATGGTCGGCGACCGCTCGCACGACGTGATCGGCGCCGCGGCGCACGGCATCGACACCGTGATCGTCGAATGGGGGTACGGCGCGGACGACTTCGGGGCCGAAGATTCGGTGCTTCCGTTCAAGCACGTGTCCTCGGTCGACGGGCTTCGGGAGGTGCTGGGTGTCTGACCCTCTGCACGTGACGTTCGTCTGCTCGGGAAACATCTGCCGCTCGCCGATGGCCGAGAAGATGTTCGCCCACCAGATCGAGCAGCGGGGGCTGTCGGACGCGGTGCGCGTGACCAGTGCTGGCACCGGCAACTGGCATGCCGGCGACCCCGTCCACGACCTCACCGCGCAGGTGCTGGCCGAGAACGGCTATCCCACCCTGCACCGCGCCGCCGTACTCGACGACGACCACCTCGGCGCCGACCTGGTGATCGCGATGGGGCGCAACCACGTCCGCATCCTGAACGATCTCGGGGTACCGCAGGCGCGGATCCGCATGATGCGTTCGTTCGATCCCCGGTCCGCCGCGCATCCGCTGGACGTCGAGGATCCGTACTACGGCTCGTCTGCGGACTATCAGGAGACCTTCGCAGTCATCGATGCCTCGCTGCCGGGGTTGCACGACTGGGTCGACGAACAGCTCGCCGGGCGGAGGGCCGCAGGCTGATGCGTGCGACGCGTAGGTGGGCGTTCCTCTTCAAGCCGCAGTGGCTTGCGCTGTACGTCGTCGTGATCGCGTTCGCCTACCTGTGCTTCACCGTGCTGGCGCCGTGGCAGCTCGGCAAGAACACCACGACGTCCCGCGAGAATCAGCAGGTCGCCGATTCGCTGTCGCAGGACCCGGTGCCGGTCACCACCCTTCTACCACAACAGGATTCGGCCGCCCCTGCTCAGCAGTGGCGGCAGGTGACGGCCACCGGCACCTACCAGGCCGACGCGCAGGTACTGGCCCGACTGCGGGTCGTCAACGGTGAGCCCGCGTACGAGGTGCTGGTCCCGTTCCACGTCGACGGCGGCCCCACCGTCCTGGTCGACCGCGGCTACGTCAAACCCGACAAGGGCACCGCGGTCCCCGAGTTCGATCCGCCGCCAACGGGCACGGTGACCATCACCGCGCGACTGAGGGATCCAGAGGAGGTCCCGGTCGGCAAGGACCCGTTCCGCGAGGACGGCATTCAGCAGGTGTACTCGATCAGCACCGCGCAGATCTCACGGGTGACCGGTGTTCCGCTGGCGGGCTCATACCTTCAGCTCGTCGAGGACCAGCCGGGCGGTCTCGGCGTCGTCCCGCTGCCGCACCTGGACGCAGGACCTTTCCTCTCGTACGGCATCCAGTGGATCGCGTTTGGCATCATTGCGCCGATCGGCGTCGGCTACTTCGTGGTCGCCGAGGTCAAGCAACGACGCCGCGAGAAGTCCTACGACGATTCCCGCGCCGCGAGTCCGGCTCCCCCCACCACCGCGGACAAGCTCTCCGACCGGTACGGCCGGCGGCGCTGAGTGCCGGTCCGCTCGCAAATCCGCGAGCCGTCGAACGCGGCGGAATGTCATTGTCGCCGAAGGACGTAGGACTCCACGTCGATCGTCATGAGCACGACATCGCCATGCAACACGGCGCCCTTCTTCCTCACCAGGGAGCGCGTCGGCGAGTCGGGCGTCACGGATTCGATCTGGACGGTCGCCTGCACCGTGGTGTCCGGGCGCAACGGGCGAGTGAGTTCCACGTCCCTGACGGCTCGGCCCGCAATCACGGCCCAGTCGCGGTACAGGCGCAGGACGCAGAGGCGTTGAAAGATGGCGATCGTGTGCAGGCCACTGCCGATCAGGTCGCCGAATCGGGTGTGCCGCGCGAATTCCTCGTCGATGTGAAACGGTTGCGGATCCCACTGCGTCGCGAACGCAACGATCTCCTCGCGCGCGACCGTGTACTCGCCGAGTTCCAACAATCTGCCGACCGGCAAGTCCTCCGCCCTCAACAACCTGTCGTCCACCATCGGCTCAGCCTACCGGTCTTTTGACTGCACCGTCGATGATCCGACGCTGACGGGACTCACGAGTGGCGAGGACCACCCGGCGTCCGTCAGGTCGTCTCGGTCACCTCGGGCGCAAGGTCCGGATGGGCTGGTCGCGCGAGGACGGCGATGAACGAGGCAACGACCACGGCCGATCCGTAAGCAGTGACCGCGAAGACGTTGCCGCCTGACACCTCGAGGAGACTGGCGGCCGCAAAGGGCGCGGTGCCCCCGAAGATGACCCCCGACACGGCGTATGACATCGCTGAGCCCATGTAGCGCAGTCGAACTGGGAACGCGTCGGCGAAGAATGACGCCTGGGCTGCCTGACCGAAGATCACCGACGCGACCGAGCCTGCCATGAAGATCGCGATGAGTACCACGTTTCTGGTACTCACCAAGGGGAACAACGGGATGAAGAACAGGCCGACACCCACCATCGCGATCAGCATGGTGTTCCTGGCGCCGATCCGGTCGGCCACCCGCCCACCGGCCAGTGCACCCGCGATGGCGACCAGCTGCGCGAACACCATGATGGAAAGGGTGGTGCTCCGCGGGAAGTCGGCCTCGGACGTCATGTAGGAGATCCCGAACACGGTGACCATCGGGAAGATCGCGTGCGGCCCGGCCCAGGAGAACAGCAGAAGAAGAGTCGTCTTGGGCTGTACCCGAAACACGTGGAACGTGCTGGGCCGTTCCTCCGACTTCGATTGCGCCGCTTCGAATTCCGGCGTCTCATCGACCCGTGAGCGAACCCACCCAGCGACGGCGAGCAGGATGAACGCAGCGACGAGTGGTATCCGCCAGCCCCATGCGACGAAGGCCTCGTCGCTCATCACGGCGGTCAGGCCGGCCAGCCCCAGATTCGCCACCAGTTGCGCGATGGGCGAGGCCACCGCCACGAAGGATCCGGCACGGCCGCGGCGATCCTTCGGGGCGTGCTCGAGTGCGAGCAACTGGGCGCCGCAAATCTCACCGCCCGCCGCAATCCCCTGCGCGAACCGCAGAGCGACGAGCAGGACGGGAGCCAGGATGCCGATCGTGGCGTGACTGGGCAGCAACCCCACCAGCACCGAGGACAACCCCATGAGCCACAGAGTGCCGTTGAGTGCCCTGCGACGCCCGAAGCGATCACCGATCACAGCGAAGATGAACGCGCCCAACGGCCGCGCCAGGAACCCCACACCGAAGGTGGCGAAGGAAGCAAGGAGCGCGGCTGGACCGTCCAGTTCCTTGAAGAACAACTCAGGGAAGACGATGGCCGACAACAGCCCGAAGATCGCGAAGTCGAAGTACTCGAGAAGCGTGCCCATCGACGCGGCGAAAGCTGCGCGCCGTTCCATCGACCGACTCTTCTTCGGTACTGCGCTCGGTCGCGACACCGCCGACTCGACCAACTCGTCCATGCCTTGCCTCGATTCTCCGCGGGTCCTACCGTTCCCCGTCGTGGGCAACTGACACCACTAACCAGCAGCTCCCGGTCGTGGAAACTCGGTCTCGCACTCCTCCTCGACCGTGTGCTTGTAGATGTGGGCGCGATCGAAGAGCTTCTCCTCGTCGGCCGCGATGAGCGCACGAAACTCGGGATCCAGTGCCCCGCCGTAGTAGGAATCGAACCAGTCGTCTTCGACCCAGAGCTCCATCAAGGCGTCGAACCCCGAGGAATGGACCTCGCCAGATATTGCATCCAGCGACGGCGCCAGATACCGGCGCACGTAACGCTTGACCCCTGGCCTCTTCAGATACTCGTCGAAGAGTTTGCAGTGGTGGTTCTCGTAGTAGTCGCGGAACTCCTGGTGGGAGATCCCATCCTTGCGTTTGAAGAGCGTCACTACCTTGATCATGATTCCGTCCTCCACATGCCGACGCTGAAGCGTTTACGCGGTCTCAGACCTGCGCGCGCTCGCGCCCTTCCTCCGCAACGAGCCGTGCGGCTATCCGTTGGCGCAGCTTCACCTTGTCGGTCTTCAACGTCGGCGTCCGGGGCAGCGCGTCGACGATCTCGAGCCTCTCCGGCCACTTGAACTTCGCCACCCCCAGCGCAGCGAAGTGATCTCGTACATCCGCCAGCCGGATGGTGGCGACCCCACCGGCGAGAGTCACGTAGGCACAGGCGCGTTCGCCGAGGCGCGCGTCAGGCATGGCCACGACGGCTGCGTCCACGATCTCCGGATGCTGGCGAAGGAGCTTCTCCACCTCCTCGGTGCTGATCTTCTCCGCCCCGCGGCTGATGACGTCCTTGATTCGGCCCTCGAGCGCCAGGTACGGCAGCCCCGCATGGTCGATCACCCTTGCCATGTCACCGGTAAGCAGGAATCCGTCATCGAACGCAGTCGCGTTGTGATCGGCGGCATCGAAGTAGCCCGCGATCGTGCTCGGCCCGCGATAGGCCAGAAGGCCGGTCTGACCATTGGGCAGTGGACCAAACGTGGTCGGGTCGACGACTAGCGTCTCATCGTCAGAGTCGAATGTCGGCGTGCCAACCGAGGCAGCTCGAAGATCCGGTGGGGCCGCAAAGCGAGTCGTCGTGTAGGGGCCTTCGGCCATGCCCCACGTTTGACCCATCCAGATGTTCTGCGCGGCAATGCGTTCGACCAATGCCGACGGTGGCTTGGAGCCCGAGTAGATCAGGAACTGCAGAGTGGCGGCGACCTCGTTCCACCGTGGATGATCGAACCACGGCTCCATCGGGCTGATCACCATCATGTCCGAGACGCCGGCGTGGACGAGCGCGGCAATCGTGTCGTCGTGGTTGCCGAACGGTAGCGGTACGACGCACCCGCCGACGGAGTGCGCGCCGAACAGCGCGTTGACGACACCGGCGTTGTGCAGGATCGGCATGACGTGCGCCGTTCGGGATCTCCAGTCACGACGCAGGGCGCGCGAGTTGAAGAGCGCATTGTTCCAGTACTCGGCATGTAGGCGAGGAATCACCTTCGGCGTACCCGTCGTGCCACCGGATAGCTGGAACACCACGACGTCTTCGTAGTGGATGGACTCTTGCACGGCATCGACGCGCGTGCGCGCGGTGGCCGGCGGAATGTCGTAGCCGACGTCGGTCAACCTGGGGAAGTCTTCTGACGCAGCGCCAATGGCCAAGAGGTGCTGGATCGACGGGTGGGCTGCAGCGTTGGCCAGGGCGATGCCGGTCAGCACACCGTCGGAAACGCCGGTGTCTACGAGATGCGCCACGGGTTGCACGATTTCGCTGATGTGGCCGATCTCGTGTGAGCGGTGCGCAGGAAGCGCCGCCACCGGGACGGCACCGGACTTGAGAAGGGCGTAGAACGCAAGCACGGTCTCGGCGGAGTTGCTTGCCTGGACGACGACGGGCCCACCCACGGGCAGCCCGTTGCCGATCAGCCAGGCGGCGATCTGGTCGGACCGCTCGTCGAGGTCGTCGTAGGTCATCGACCCGTCACGCCCGATCACGGCGTCTCGCTTACCGTGCTCCTCGACGACGGCACGAAACCGGGCGATCGTCGGTTGACGGCTCCACGAACCGGTTTTCAGGTAGCGCGCCACTAGAGCCTCGCCGTGTCGGGCGAGACGGGAATCGCGCCTGATCATCATCGGAGGCCCTCCAAATCGGCGTGGTGATGAGGGTGGATGACCAGAGACACCGGCACCTCACGCCGTCGGGCCACGTGGCCGACGTCACCAATTCATCCTAGGTGTAGATCCTCGGACGTATGCGTCAAGAAGTCAAGAAGATGCCGGTTTTCCGCGCCCTGCCCCGCCGCCGTGGAGTTACCGCGCCTGGTCGCGGTCGATCGCCTGCTCGAGGCGATCGAGATTGTCGCGGATCGTCGCCAACGCGTGCCGTGGGCTGAGGATGTCGCTCTCTCGGCGTTCTGCTCGTTGCAAGCCGCCGACTGCCATGTCAGCGAGCTGACTTGCGATGCCGTCGATACTGGAACTGGATCGATCGGGCTTGTACCAGAAGGCAATCCAGTTGCACATCCCCCAGACGCCCAGCGCCGCGACGCGCGGGTCGACGGGTCTGAACTGTCCGGCCTTGATGCCTTCTTCGATCACCGATTGCACGGCAGCGAGGGTCGCCCTGCGACCTTCGTTGAACTTCTTGGCGCTGGCTGGCGACAGGTCCGATTCGGATCTGACCAGCAGCAGGAAGCGGTCCGTGTTGGCCTCGATGTACCTCACGATCCACGTCGCCATCGCGTGCAGGCGGGTGGCAGGGTCGAGGCCCTTCTTCGCACCGATCGCCCGTAACTCCTTCGCCGGCGCGACCGTCGCCTCGAACACCAATCGGTCGAGCAGGGCCTCCTTGCTCTTGAAGTAGTAATACAGGGCAGGCCGCTTGAGTCCCATGGATTCAGCGACGTCCTGCAGACTGGTACCCGAGAAGCCGCGTTCGGCGAACAACCGGGTGGCGTGTTCGAGCACTTCGTTCTCCATGAGCTGCCGCCGAGTGGAGTTCGACGGCAAGTCCTCGGCAGGCTCGGCCCTCGCCTTGCCCATGTGGCTCTCCTCATCGCTCGGGGCCCACCAGGGCCGCAGCGCCGAGCGTACCCCGACCGGCTTCCAGCGTTGAATATTCAACGCTAGCCGTGTCGACCCGATCGGAGTCGCTGGAACACGACGTCGGCGATGATGAAATCTCTTCCGGTGTGGCGCGAGGAAGGACGCCAGCCAGCTGGGCCACTTCGTCAGGGCGACCAAAACGCTTGAGCGGGAAGATGTTCGGCAACCAAGCGCATGGCCGGGTCACGCCGGCCTCCGATCTAGCCGATCTTCGCGATCATCTTGCCTGTCACGCGGCCGTGGAACATGTCCGGAAAGGCCGTGGGAATGGCCTCGAGCCCCTCGATGAAGTGCTCGGCATAGCGCACCTTGCCGCCCGCCACCGCAGGCGCCAGTTCGGCCAGGAGATCCGCGTAGCTGTCGAAGTAGTCGGGGACCGAGAAACCCCGGACGGTGAGGTCCTTGTACAGCACCGCCCTCATCAGATCTGGCAACCGATCCGGCCCCTCGAAGGCTTCCGTCGCCGTTATTGCCGACATCACGCCTCCCACCACGATCTGGGCCTTCAGGTTTAGATGCGGCAGCAGCGCGGCGACCATCGAGGCACCCACGTTCTCGTAGACCGTGTCGATTCCTTCGGGCACTGCGCGAGCGAGCTGGTCGGCGAAGTCGGGTGCCTTGTAGTCGACGGCGGCGTCCAGGCCGAGATCCTCCAGGAGGTGACGTGACTTTTCGGGACCGCCGGCGACACCCACGACTCGATGTCCCCGTAGCTTGCCGATCTGGGATGCCGCGGAGCCAACGGCGCCTGCAGCGGCGGTCACGACGAGCGTGCCGCCCGGCTTCGGGTCGATGATCTTGGTCAGTCCCACCCACGCCGTGAGACCCGTCATGCCCAGCACTCCGAGATTCGCCGACAGCGGGGCCGCCTCCGGATCGATCGGCCTGAGGTCTGATCCGTCGGACAGTGCGTACTCCTGCCATCCGGACATGCTGCCGACGTAATCGCCCACCGAGAAGGCGGGGTTGTTGCTTAGTTCGACGACCGCGATGGTGAAGCCGAACATGGGGTCGCCAACGTCGATCGGCGGTTGATCGCTGTTCGCGTTGCCCATGATGATGCGGTTGTAGGGATCCATCGAGACCAGCAGGTTTCGGATCAGGACCTCGCGGTCGCCGGGGGTCGGCACCGACCCGTCCACGATGTCGAAGTCGCTGGGCTTCGGGTCTCCGTGTGGCCTCGCCGCTAGCAGGATCTGACGATTGAGCCGATCGCTCATGAAGCTTCCTTTCACAGCAGTGTCTGGTCGCCACCAATGCTCCGTGCGGCCCCGATGGCGGGCCAGAGCCCCCGGGCGCCCTGGTAGTGACAGGGCCCCCTCGTGCCCTCGACGGGGCGCCTACCGTGTGAGGGATGACCGACAAGCCGAATCCGTTGGGTGAGTACCTGCGTGCTCGGCGCGGGCTCGTGACCCCGGATCGCGCGGGCATCAGCGACCAGGGCCGACGCCAGGTGCCCGGTCTGCGGCGTGAAGAGGTGGCCATGCTGGCCGGTATCAGCGCCGAGTACTACCTGCGCCTGGAGCGTGGACGCGACCGCCATCCATCGGTGCAGGTCCTCGAATCCATCGCGCGAGTGCTCCAGCTCGACGACGAGAACTTGTCATACCTGCTGGGCCTGGCGACGCATCAGCCGCGCAGGACACGACGCAGACCGCGTCCCGAGTCCGTGCCGGCGAGCATCGTCATGCTGCTGGAAGGCCTGACCCAACCTGCGTTCGTCGAAGGCCGGTACTTCGACGTCCTGGCCGCCAACACCATCGCCTACGCACTGTCACCACGCCTGACCGTGGGACGAAACCAGTTGCGCGACATGTTCCTCGACCCCGAGGAGATTGCCCTGCACCCAGACTGGGACGGCACGACCGAGTGCCTGATCTCCAGCCTGCGCCGTTCCGTTGGCACCGACGTCGACGACCCCCGGTTCATCGAACTCGTCGGCGAACTGTCCTTGGCCAGTCCGCGGTTCCGCACGATGTGGTCGCGTCACGACGTGGGCGCCCAGCGAGGCGCAGCCACCGTGTTTGATCACCCTCAGGTCGGCGAGATGCAGCTCTACCGCGAACGTCTCGCCGTCAGCGGGGCCCAGGATCTCCACGTGGTCGTCTATCACGCCCAGGCCGGATCCGCGGACGCCGACAAACTCGCGCTTCTGGGCGCCGCGGCGCTGCCACCGAAGTTGGTCACGCGGCAGGTTGCGCAGTCGGATCAGCCTTAGCCGAGGACCGTTGCGCATTCCGCTTCGGCACATCCCGATTGACCGTTGGTGGTGATCGTCCAATCGCAGCCGCCGAGCGATCAGCAGCGGGTCAGAGATCGGTCGACGATGGTGAAGCCGTGTGGAGAGCGCGACGGGGTCGCCCTGGGCTCGAGCACGCTCGACAGTACGGTGCCAAGCGCGGTCGTGATCGCCCCGAGGAGGTTGGCCGTCGACGGAAGGGAGCCACGTCCTACACGCGGACGCGCCGCGCCCGGGTTTCGCAAGGCGTCGGCCAACTCAGTGAACATCGCATTCGTCACGGGTCCTCCTCGAATCATCGGTTTCCGAAATACCCGTCGCTAGCTGCTGCAAACGAAGTGCTTGCTATAGCTAGCGGTGTCGTTGGTCACACCGCGCGGCCGCGCGGTTGCCTAGTCCTTCCGCAGTCCGGCTTCGTGATAACCCCGATCCGTGTTCACCTGCCACGGATCCACGTTCCCACCGAAATATCGGTCGACGCTGTGCATGGCACTCAACATCGCATGGTCTTGATTGTCGTAGCGATGCATCCCGTTGCGCCCGATCGGGTGAAGCGATGGGTAGTTCCGCCGCAGAAAGTCCCGGATTCGACCAACGCTTCTATCCCGAACCGGATCGTAGATCGGGTAGGCGAATCGTGAGCGCACGATCATGACGTGCTCGACGTCGGTGTCGTCTACGCCGAGCGCACGAAGGTCGTCTTCGACGACCGCTCTCAACCGCTCGTCATCCGCTGCAAGCAATTCCGCGTTCGGACCGACGAAATACTCGAATCCCAGGAAGGTGCCGTCCCAACCGTCTGGAGTGAGCCCGCTCGACCAGAGGCCGTAATTCTGAATCCGCCCGGCCTGGAAGGCTTTACCTGGTGTGTAGACCCAGTGGTAGGGAATGTCAAGGTGCTTTCTGATGGCGACGGCGACCGTGATCAAGCCACGGTGTTTCAGAGTTGCGGCCGCCGCCCGAATGGATCTCGGCGGTTTGGGCTGCAAGCACTCCACCAGCGACTGCAGCGGCATGCTCGAGAACAAGGCATCTCCTGAGGCCGTGTCGCCGTTGTGCAGCTTCACCGTCCAGTCTCGGCCGTCGAAGTGGGCCCCGACGACACGTACGTCGAGGCTCGGTGCGGCGCCGACGTCGGCCAATGCCGCCGCCGCTGCTTCCCAGAGTTGCCCCGGCCCGAGTCTGGGGTACCGAAAGACATCCTGGTCTGCGCCATCCAACGGTCTTCGCCGGCGCCAAGTGATCGGCTTTATTCGCTGGTTCGCCCAATCACTGGCTATGTCATCAGGATTCGCTTGCCAGGTCTTGCGGACGTAGCCGTCGAAGAACAGGTTGTACCAGTAGCGACCGAATTCGTGCGTGCCCCATTCGCGGAAGCTGGCGGACTGGTCGACGAAGCCGATCCCCCGCCGCATTCTGAACCACGTCAGGCTGCCAAGTCCGTAGAGCCCGCGCCCAAACCCCAGCTGTGTCAACAGATCGCGGCCGACCAGCGGGTACCGCACGTACTCTCCGTTCACCAGCATGGCCGAGCGCCGAGGCACCGAGATCCACTGGTCGACAGGAAGGAGAGAGTTCCAGAGGTCCAGGACTTCTTCGCTTTTGGTGAAGAATCGGTGACCACCGGGATCAACGCGCCAATCGCCGTTCCGCGGGGTCCGGGCCAGACCTCCGACGCACCCCGTCGCCTCGTACACGCGCGGCGTGACACCTCTCTCAGCCAGCCTGAGAGCGGCGGTGAGCCCGGCGGGGCCAGCGCCGATGATCAACGGTGTTCTCTTCGACTCCGTCACAGCACTACTGACCACGACGCTGCGGAAAGCGTCGATAATCAGCGATGAGCTGGTCGATGTGACATCCCGCGAGCTCGTTCAGCGGCGTCGTCAGGAAAATCAACTGGGCGTACTGGCACTGCATCGGCAGAAATCCACTGAGGAGCGGCTCGGGGCTGGTTCTGATGACCATGTCGACGTCGCCGATGTCGAACGCAGAGTTGATATCGCTGCCCTCCGCCTGCGCTCTCGAATGGGCGGCACGCAGTTCGTCGCGTGCGTCATACGCCGCAAGGATGTTGATCCGAAAGGCTCGACCTGTCATCGCAGTTTCCAAGTCGTGCGCCGCCGCGACGTATCGCTCCGGGAGCAGAGTCCGATCCCCGTGCAGGCGCACGCTGCAGACGGCGGGGTCGAAATGAGCGGGAATCAGTGTGGTGACGAAGTGGGTCGAGGCTGC
>NZ_JBEVLO010000353.1:0-5421 GCF_040509115.1 Mycobacterium sp.
GTCGCCGTCTCGGCGCCCAGACTGTAACTCTCCTTCAGGTCCGGCGGCGTCTCGGTGCCCTCCGCGTAGCCGTTGGCCTCGGCACCCGGTCCGATCCACCCGTGACCACCGACGGGCACCGAGTAGCGCTGCTTGATGGCGTCGGGCTTGGCGAAGAACTCGCGGCTGGCCTTGCGCACTGCGGCTGCCAACTCTGGGTCGACGCCGTGCCCGGTGACCAGGATGAAGCCCGCCCGCTGAAGGCTCTCGTCGACCTCGGCGGCGACGGCGTCGGCCGCCGCTCCCCCGGCGCGCCACCTCGAGATGTCCACCTTCGCAATGACACTCATGCTTGCCCACCCAGCTTCGCCCGCTCGATCATTCTCCGATGTCCTCCAACCACAGCTCGGGGCGATCCGCGATGAACTCGGTCATCATCTGTACGCAACGCTCGTCGTCGAGAATCGTGATCGCCACCCCATGCTCGGCGAGCCAGTCGTGTCCGCCGCTGAACGTCTTCGCCTCGCCGATGACGACCGCGCCGATGTTGAACTGGCGCACCAGACCGCTGCAGTACCAACACGGCGACAGGGTGGTCACCATGATCGTCGACCGATAGTCGCGCTGTCGACCCGCCGCCCGGAACGCGTCGGTCTCGCCGTGCACCGACGGATCGTCGTCCTGCACGCGTCGGTTGTGCCCGCTGCCCAGCAATACGCCGTCGGCGCTGAACAGGGCCGCACCGATCGGAATTCCGCCCTCCGACAAGCCCTTCCTGGCCTCGTCGACGGCGACGTCGAGCATCCCCTCCGGTGTCACGGGACCAGCCGCTCCGCGGCTATCTTCGACCTGCACAGCAGCAGATAGCTCCCGCCTGCGAGTACGAAACCAACGAAGAACGTGATGTCGCCGAGCTGGGGCAGCGCCTTGGCGACGAGCCCGACGAACTTCTCCTGGTTGGAGAACAACAGCACCGAGACGACCAGACCGATCACGAACGCCGCCAATCCACCCCAGTTGACGTAGGACCGGTCGTACAGGAAGCCGGCGATCTTCTGACCACGACGCAGATACTGGTCGGCGAAGACGACGCCGAGCCACGGCCCGATCCAATAAGCGATGATCAGCAGGAACGCCTCGTAGCTGTGCGCGGCGTCAGGAAGCGCCCACCACGCCACCAGGAAGCCCGCGACGCCGAAGAACACGGTGACGAGTGCGCGAGCCACGTTGGCGGGAAGCTTGACGCCGATGGTGACGAATGCCATTGCGCCCGAATAGATGTTGATCGAGTTCGCGGCGATCGCGCCGATCGCGATGGCCAACAGCGTCGCCTTGGCCAGCGGCGAGGCGAGCTCACTGGTGAACGAGCCGGTGGGATCGGCCAGCGAGGCCTCGCCGACAGTCGCCGACGCGGCGCCCACCGTCTCCAGGATCGCGCACGACAGAAACAGCCCCAATGAGGCGAACAAGCCAGTGCGCGCGGTCGACACCGTCGACGGAAGATAGCGGGTGTAGTCGGCGGCGTACGGCGTCCACCCCGCGGCGTACCCGAAGGCCGTGCCGACGGTCAGCAGGAACCCACCAAGGCCGCCGACGCCACCCGCCGGGGCGGCCGCACCCACGTCGGCGTGGGCGAAGATCGCCACCGACGCGGCCACGAAGATCACCGCGAGGACGGGGAACGAGTACTTCTCGAACGCCTGCACGAGGTTGTGCCCGAAGAACGCGAAGCCGGTCTGCAGCAGCACGATGATGATGAGCCCGACCAACGGTCCGAATCCGAACAACGTGCTCAGCGCGAAGGCGCCGCTCACGCTGTTGGTGGCGAACCAGCCGACACCCGCGGTGATCGACATGAACACCGCTGGCACGGCGTTGCCCTTGAAGCCGAATGCCATGCGGCCCAACACCATCTGTGGGACGCCGTGCAGCGGCCCCCGCGCCGACAGGACATAGTGTGCGAGCGCACCGAGGCCGGTGCCGATGACGATGCCTGCGACGGCCTGCCAGAAGCTCATGCCGAACGCCAGCACCGAGAGCATGCCGACGAAGATCGTCGCGAACTCCAGGTTGGGCGAGGTCCACGTCCAGAACAACTGACTCGGTTTTCCGTGTCGGTCTTCCTCGGCGATGAACTCGTTTCCACCAGGTTCGACCGCGACGATCTTGTTGCGGTAGGAACCGTCGGTGGTGGGCTCGGCGACTGTCATTGGTACACCGTTCTACCTACGGCGCCGGCCCGCAACCGGAGTGGCGCACCCGACGCCGGCGGTCGACGACGCTCAACCGCGCCGGGGTCTGCTGAACGCGTAGAAGACGCTGTAGCCAGCCAACGTACCGAGGGCGATCGAGAACACCGCGGCCACCGTCGAGCCGAGGGTCTCGACGCTCGCGTGGCCGCCGGTGGCTGCCTCGCTCAAGGACACGAAGCTCAGGGCGCCGGGGACCAGCGCCCAGAATGACGCCAGCATCAACACGATCGCCGGGGGTGCGCTCTTGATCCGCGACGCCAGCATCGCGAAGGGCACGACGAGGAAGGCGCCGACCGCCCCGCTGTACGAGGCGGGCAGGGCCAGTCCGCCGACCTGCTGGCCGATCAGTGCCACGCCGACGGCCGCGGCCAACCACGGCAGCGACCCCTTCGGCGCCGAAAGATAGACGTAGAGCCCCGCCGCGACGACGACGATCGCCGCGTACAGCGCCCAGTCCCCCATCCGCGTCGACGGTTCCTGGGGAGCCACCTTGCCCGCGACGTGGATGCCCAGCGCGACGCCGAACACCAGAAGCATCAGTTGCGTCACTCCGTAAATCAGCCTGCTCGCTCCCGCGACGATCTCGGAACTCGCCAACTCCATGGCACCGATCGTCAGCGCCATGCCGGGGAGCACCGCGACCAGGGGCGGGCTGATCACCCGCAGCAGCCCGTCATTCGCCGCGTCGGCGACGAACCACGTGGCCAGCACGGTCACGATGGCCGCCGACAGCGTCGGCAGGACCGGGTTGAGTGCGGGAAACGGTCGGCCCAGCAGGACGACGGCGCCAACCACCAACCCCAAGAACAGGTAACCGGGCAGAGCCGCCCAGGTGGGGTTGATGACCATGCCGAAACCGATCGTGGTCAACGCGTATCCGAGCACGGTGACGAATGCGCCGAATCGTGGTCGCATCACGCGAGCCGCGGCGACCGCGGTTATCGCATCCGCAGGGGTGATGGCGCCGACCGCCGCGCGGTCCGCGATGTCGTCGATGCGACCGGCGAGGTCGAGTTGGATGGTCGCGCGGTCCGAGACCTCGACTTCGTACCCGACGGACCCGACCTGCACGACCAGCGCCGCAGGCAGGGTCACCACCCTGACCTTCTCGTCGGTGTAGTTCGCCGCGATCCCGATCAGCCGACCAGCCACCACGTGAGTCGGCTGCTCCACTTCGAGAAGCGCGATCCCCAGTTCCCGCAGCATCGCCGCTACCTCGGCGTCATCGTGCGAGCCGGGACCCGCGAGGCCCTCTGGCGCGTCCTTGCGGACCGACTGCCACATGCGGCGGGCCCGGCCACCCCGATCGTCGGTCACAACGCAGATTGTCGCCCAGCGGGTCAACCCACCGAACGGGGCCTTGCGGGCGGCCTGCGGTCAGTCGAACTCTGGCGACTCGTGTCGAGTGCGCTTCAACTCGAAGAAGTGGGGATAGCCGGCGAAGATCACCGACGCGTCCCACAGCTTGCCCGCCTCCTCGCCGCGCGGGATGCGTGACAGCACCGGCCCGAAGAATGCGACGCCGTTGACGTGAATGGTCGGGGTTCCGACGTCGTCGCCGACGGCGTCCATGCCTTCGTGGTGACTCTTGCGCAGGATCTCGTCGTACTTGTCGGTGGTGGCCGCCTCGGCGAGCTCGGCGGGCAGCCCCACCTCGTCGAGCGCCTTGCGAATGACGTCGTCGAAGTCCTTGTTGCCCTTGTTGTGAATCTCGGTGCCCATGGCGGTGTAGAGGGGGCTCAGGATCTCGCTGCCCTTGGCCTGCTCGGCGGCGACGGCGACGCGGACCGGACCCCACGCCTTCTTCATCATGTCCTGATACTCCTCGGGAAGATCACGCCCCTCGTTGAGCACCGCAAGGCTCATGACGTGGAAGTTCACGTCGATGTCACGGACCTTCTCGACTTCGAGAATCCAGCGCGAGGTGATCCAGCACCACGGGCACAGCGGGTCGAACCAGAAACCGGCTTCGTCTTTCTTGGCCACGTTCCACAATCCTCTCGGCAGACAACGGTCAGAGCTCCGTTCAGCTCAACTACGCACGCCGGGCCAATGTTCCCGGCCTCCGTCTAGTGTTGACCGGCGTGGCACTTCCCAACCTCACTCGCGACCAAGCGGCCGAGCGCGCCGCGCTCATCACCGTCGACACCTATCGGGTCGTGCTCGACCTGACCGACGGCGCCGGAGGTCCAAGCGAGCGGACCTTCCGATCGACGACGACGGTCGAGTTCGATGCATTGGCCGGCTCCGACTCCGTCATCGACGTGGCCGCTGAAGCCGTGCTCAGCGCGACCCTCAACGGCGTGGCGATCGACGTGTCGGGCTACGACGAGGCCACCGGCGTGCCGCTGGTCGGGCTCGCCGAGCACAACGTGGTCGTCGTGGAGGCCGACTGCCGGTACTCCAACACCGGCGAGGGCCTGCACCGCTTCGTCGATCCCGTCGATGACGAGGTGTATCTGTACTCGCAGTTCGAGACCGCGGACGCCAAGCGGATGTTCGCCTGCTTCGATCAGCCCGACCTGAAGGCCACGTTCGACGTCGTGGTGACCGCGCCTGCCCACTGGCAGGTGATCTCCAACGGGGCCGTCGAGAGCGTCGACCTCGTCGCCGCCGGGAAGCAGCACACGTTCGCGACCACCCCGCGGATGAGCACCTACCTCGCCGCCCTGATCGCCGGGCCGTACGCACGGTGGGACGACGTCTACACCGACGAGCACGGTGACATCCCGCTCGGGATCTTCTGCCGCGGCTCGCTCGCGGAGTACATGGACGACGAGCGGCTCTTCACCGAGACCAAGCAGGGGTTCGGCTTCTACCACCGCAACTTCGGCGTGCCGTATGCCTTCGGCAAGTACGACCAGCTGTTCGTCCCCGAGTTCAACGCGGGCGCGATGGAGAACGCAGGCGCCGTGACCTTCCTGGAGGACTACGTCTTTCGCAGCAAGGTGACGCGGGCGTCCTACGAGCGGCGCGCCGAGACGGTGCTGCACGAGATGGCGCACATGTGGTTCGGCGACCTCGTCACGATGCAGTGGTGGGACGACCTGTGGCTCAACGAGTCCTTCGCCACGTTCGCCTCGGTGCTGTGCCAAGCCGAGGCGACGGAGTACACCACGGCGTGGACCACCTTCGCCAACGTCGAGAAGTCGTGGGCGTACCGGCAGGACCAGTTGCCGTCGACTCATCC
>NZ_JBEVLO010000354.1:0-33461 GCF_040509115.1 Mycobacterium sp.
CGAGGATGACGACGAGGATGACGACGAGGACGCGCTGGAGTCCGAGGCCGCCCTCACCGAGGTCGAGGCGGACTACCAGGCCCACCTGAATCAACGCGAGGTCGACCCCAGCCCGCTGGACTTCGCGCCGCCACCACGGCGTCCGCGCAAGCCCGTCCCCACCAGCTTCGACTCCACGGGTGGGGCCGAGCAGATGAGCCCCGACCCCGTGGTCGACGACGACGACGAGCTGACGGACCTCGGCCAGGACGTCGACTTCCGCGTCGTGCTCGACAAGCACGCCACCGATGCCGACGACGGGTCCGCCGAGGACCGTGAGCTGCCGTCCTACCTCCGGTCGGGCTCGGACACGCTGTTCGGCGGACAGTCGGTGGCCGACGACATCGCCCGTCGCGGCGTACAACCCGGTCCCGAGGACATCGACCTCGGCGACGACGAGCATCAGGGCACGGAGGAGCGCCGTGAGCAGCGGACCGGCTCGGCCTTCCTACGGGGCTTGGCGGTCGTCGCGCAGTGCATCCTGGCGGTCGCCTTCGGCGCAGGCCTGTTCATGGCGTTCGATCAGCTGTGGGCCTGGAACCCCATCGTGGCGCTGGTCCTGTCGGTCCTCGTCATCATCGGCTTGGTGGTCGGCGTACGAGTGGTCCGCAAGACCGAGGACATCGGCAGCACGCTGATCGCGGTGGCGGTCGGCGCACTGGTCACGTTGGGACCCCTGGCGCTTCTCCAGTCGCACTGACCCGTAAAAATAGTCCCTCTGTGCGCCCCGCCATCAAGGTTGGTCTTTCGACCGCCTCGGTCTATCCGTTGAGGACCGAGGCAGCCTTCGAGTACGCCGCCCGCCTCGGTTATGACGGCGTTGAGCTCATGGTGTGGGCCGAGACCGCCAGCCAGGACGTGGCGGCGGTCGAGAAGATGTCACGTGCCTACGACGTGCCGGTGCTCAGCGTGCACGCACCGTGTCTGCTGATCTCGCAACGCGTCTGGGGTGCCAATCCCATCACCAAGCTCGATCGCAGCGTGCGCGCCGCCGAGCAGCTCGGCGCGCAGACGGTGGTCGTGCACCCACCGTTTCGATGGCAGCGCCGCTACGCCGAGGGTTTCTCCGACCAGGTCGCTGCCCTCGAGGCCTCCAGCGACGTCATGGTCGCGGTGGAGAACATGTTTCCGTTCCGCGCCGACCGGTTCTTCGGGACGGGCCAGTCGTCGATCTCACGGATGCGCAAGCGTGGTGGCACGCCGGGTGTCGCGGTGTCCGCGTTTGCGCCGTCCTACGACCCGTTGGACGGCAACCATGCGCACTACACGTTGGACTTGTCGCATTCGGCGACGGCGGGGACCGACGCCATGGAGATGGCGGCGCGAATGGGCGAGGGTCTGGTGCATCTGCATCTGTGCGACGGGAGTGGCGCGTCCACTGACGAGCATCTGGTGCCCGGACGCGGCACCCAGCCCACTGTCGAGATCTGCGAGGCGTTGGCGGCGAGCAACTTTGCGGGTCACGTCATCCTCGAGGTCACCACGTCGAGGGCGAGGACTGCTGCGGAGCGCGAGGAGTTGTTGATCGAGTCGTTGGGATTCGCGCGAGAACACCTGCTGCGGTAGGGGATTGGGGTGTCGCGTGACTGGTTCGACGTCGTTCGCCGATGCGATGGTGCTGACCGAGGTTTCGGCCGACGAGACGGTGCGCGTCTTCGAAGGTGAGCTCAACGAGCATTGGACCATCGGGTCCAAGGTGCATGGTGGGGCGATGCTGGCGCTGTGCGCGAACGCGGCCCGGATGGCTGTCAGGGGGCGGGCGCGAGGCGACCAGGGGGACGAGTCCGATCCGCGCGGGGAGGGAGGGCTCGAGCCGGTTGCGGTGGCGGGCAGCTTCCTGTGGGCGCCGGATCCCGGTGCGCTGCGCGTGGTGACCACGATCCGCAAGCGGGGTCGCCGCGTGAGTCTGGTCGACGTCGAGCTGAGTCAGGTCCAGAAGACTGGTGATGAGCGCTTGCGCGAAGAGCAGAAGACTGGTGATGAGCGCTTGCGCGAAGAGCAGAAGACTGGTGATGAGCGCGTGCGCGAAGAGCGGAGAATTGCCGTGCGCGCGACCATCACCCTGGCTGAGCCCGAGCATGACGTGGCACCGCTGTTGTCGGTCAACCCGGTGGTGCCGCTGATGGCGCCGGAGCCCCCACCGGGCGTGGAGCCCATCGGTCCGGGACATCCGATGGCCGACGTCGTGCATTTGGCTCACGGCTGCGACATCCGGCCGTCGCTCACCACGATGGGACCGCGCACCGACGGCGGACCGGCGTCGACGGAGGGGGCGGATCGCGCGCCCGTCATCGAGTACTGGGTACGGCCGAAGGACGGCGCGCCGGACGTGCTATTCGCCCTGCTGTGCGGTGACGTCTCGGCGCCCGTCACGTTCGGGGTGAACCGATTCGGTTGGGCGCCAACGGTTCAACTCACCGCTTATCTCCGCGCTCGGCCCGCCGACGGCTGGCTGCGGGTGATGTGCACGACGATGCAGATCGGTCAGGAGTGGTTCGACGAGGACCACGTGGTGGTGGACTGCACGGGTCGCATCATCGTGCAGTCCCGGCAGCTGGCCCTGGTGCCGCAGGCCCCGTCCTAACCAGTGCCGCAGGCCCCCGCCTCGGGCTGCCGTGCGGGTGCCTTGGCGGCTGTCGTAGCCACGGTCGTGGCTACCCGCCCCGGTCGTGCAATGCTTGCGTCCGTGGCGAGAATTGCGATCATCGGTGGCGGAAGCATCGGCGAGGCACTGCTTTCCGGGCTTCTGCGCTCGGGCAGGCAGACCAAGGACATGGTCATTGCCGAAAAGCACCCCGACCGGGCCAAGTACCTGTCCGAGACGTATTCGGTGTTGGTGACGACGGTCGCCGATGCCGCCGAGAACGCGGCGTACGTCGTCGTTGCGGTCAAGCCGTCGGACGTGGAGAAGGTGATCGGAGACATCTCGGATGCGGCCGCGCGTGCGGAGAACAACAGCGCAGAGCAGGTGTTCGTATCCGTGGCCGCGGGCGTCAGCACCGCCTTCTTCGAAGCCAACCTGCCCGCGGGGTCGCCCGTCGTGCGGGTGATGCCGAACGCGCCGGTCGTCGTCGGCGGAGGTGTCAGCGCGCTGGCACCGGGCCGCTTCGCGACAGCCGAGCAACTCAAGGAGGTCTCGGCGATCTTCGACGCGGTCGGCGGTGTGCTGACCGTGCCGGAGTCGCAGATCGACGCGGTCACCGCGGTGTCGGGCTCGGGACCGGCGTACTTCTTCCTGATGGTCGAGGCGCTCGTCGACGCGGGTGTCGCCGCTGGGCTCTCGCGGGGGGTGGCGACGGAGTTGACGGTCCAGACCATGGCCGGGTCGGCCGCGATGTTGCTCGAAAGTCTCGATGCCGCCAACCCGTCGGGCGACGGCGCGATGGGGACCGCGATGGACACCAGCCCGGCGCAGCTGCGCGCCACCGTGACGTCTCCGGGCGGGACTACTGCCGCTGGGCTGCGGGAACTCGAGCGAGGGGGCCTGCGGGCCGCGGTCGCCGATGCCGTCGCTGCGGCAAAAACACGCTCTGAGCAGCTAGGAATTACATCAGAGTAGTTCAAGAAATTCCAACTGATTAGCCCACACCCGTCGCAATAACCCCAATGGCCACGCTATTCTCCCTGAGGTATGCGCGCTCCTGCGCCAGCGGTGGGGAAGCCGTTGGACAAGGCGTGCCTGATTGATTGGGTTGCGATGACGTCTATGAACGGGCCATCTTCGCGGGATTCCGCCAGCGGCAAGGCGGCGCGCGACGCCTCCGCGGGCGGGGGCGATGGCCAACCGGCCCGAGCGCAATTCCTCACCGTCGCCGAAGTAGCGAGCCTCATGCGGGTGAGCAAGATGACGGTCTACCGGCTCGTCCACAACGGCGAGCTGCCCGCGGTCCGGGTGGGCCGGTCGTTCCGGGTGCACGCCAAGGCCGTTCACGATCTTCTGGAGACGTCGTACTTCGACGCTGGGTAGCGATCCGGGATTGCCACCGGGCCCCGCATGGCAGCTCTCGGACTAGCCGTTTTCGTCCCTCCGGGCGGGCCGGGTAAGGTGACGAGTCGGTTCACTGGGCGCAAATGCCCGGTGATGTCTTAGGTAGCGGAGTTCATGGGTTCAGTAATCAAGAAGCGGCGCAAGCGCATGTCGAAGAAGAAGCACCGCAAGTTGCTTCGTCGTACCCGGGTGCAGCGCAGAAAACTTGGCAAGTAGCCCTCAGGTTCTCCGGCTAGGCTGACCCGATGGATTCGGACGGACGGCCTCGCAGCGGTCCGACCGCGAACCCGGGACAGGGCTCAGGGGACGCCGATCCGCAGGACCCGGTGCACTACCCCAAGGTGGTGTTGGTCACCGGGGCATGCCGGTTCCTCGGCGGGTACCTGACGGCCAGGCTTGCCCAGAACCCGTTGATCAACCACGTCATCGCGGTGGACGCCATTACGCCGAGCAAGGATTTGTTGCGGCGGATGGGGCGTGCCGAGTTCGTGCGTGCCGACATCCGAAATCCGTTCATTGCGAAGGTGATTCGCAATGGCGACGTCGACACCGTGGTCCATGCGGCTGCGGCGTCCTACGCCCCGAGGGCGGGTGGCAGGGCAGCGCTCAAGGAACTCAACGTGATGGGCGCGATGCAGCTGTTCGCGGCCTGTCAGAAGGCTCCCTCGGTGCGCCGGGTGATCCTCAAGTCGACCTCCGAGGTGTACGGGTCCAGCGCCCGCGATCCCGTGCTGTTCACCGAGGACGGCAGCTCGCGCCGACCGCCGGCGGGCGGGTTCGCGCAGGACAGCATCGACATCGAGGGTTACGCGCGTGGGCTGGCCCGCAGACGCCCCGACATCGCGGTGACGATCCTGCGGCTGGCCAACATGATCGGCCCCGCGATGGACACGGCGCTGTCGCGGTACCTGGCAGGCCCCGTAGTGCCGTCGGTGCTCGGCCACGACGCGCGGCTGCAACTGCTGCATGAACAGGACGCCCTTGGGGCGCTGGAGCGGGCCACCATCGCGGGCCGGGCGGGCACCTTCAACATCGGTGCCCCCGGCATCATCATGATGTCGCAAGCCATCCGCCGGTCCGGGCGGGTACCGTTTCCGGTGTTCAAGTCGGCATTGTCTGCCGTTGATTCGCTGAGGCGGGCGACCCGGTACACCGAACTCGATCGCGAGCAGCTGAACTACCTGAGCTACGGCCGGGTCATGGACACCGCGAGGATGCGGAACGACCTAGGCTATAACCCGAAGTGGACGACGGCGGAGGCTTTCGACGATTATGTCCGCGGACGCGGCTTGACGCCGATTCTCGATCCGCGATGGGTACTCTCGCTGGAGACTCGCGCCATTTCAGCGGCGCAGCGCTGGGGGCGCTAGGCTTTGACCAACAGGGTGGGGAGAAGGTAGCGACGTGCCGGGCGAATCGAAGGCCAAAGTTATTCCGCTGCACTCTAATTCGGGCCGTACGGCTCAGAGAAGGGCGGCGGCGCGCGCCGAGAGCACACGCAGGCACCCGTCGCTTCTCGACGATCCGGGGACCCGCGCCTCGGCGGAGCAGATCGCTGCCGTCGTCCGCGAGATCGATCACCGTCGGGTCTCGGCTGCAGGCCCGCCCGTCGTCGACGAGGGCCCGAACGAACTCGCTCAGCGGGTCGCCGCGGTGGCGGAGTTCGTCCGCAAGCGGGTGACCGGAGACTACGTCGTCGACGAGTTCGGCTTCGACAAGGACCTCAACGAAGCAATCTTCCTTCCTTTGCTGAGAGGCCTCTTCCGCAACTGGTTCCGCGTCGAGGTGAGCGGTATCGAAAACCTGCCGGAGACCGGCGCGGCGCTGGTGGTCGCCAACCACGCGGGCGTACTGCCGATGGACGGTCTGATGGCGTCGGTCGCCGTGCACGACAACCACCCCGGGCAACGCGACCTGAGACTGCTGGCTGCCGACATGGTGTTCGACCTGCCCGTCATGGGACAGGCCGCCCGCAAGGCCGGGCACACCATGGCGTGCACCGCGGACGCACATCGTCTGCTCGCCGCCGGTGAGCTCACCGCCGTGTTTCCCGAGGGCTACAAGGGGCTCGGCAAGCACTTCCGCGACCGCTACAAGCTGCAGCGATTCGGTCGCGGCGGCTTCGTATCGGCAGCGCTTCGGGCCGGGGCGCCCATCATCCCGTGCTCGATCGTCGGGTCGGAGGAGATCTATCCGATGATCGCCGACGTCAAGCTGCTGGCGAGGCTGTTCGGTCTGCCGTACTTCCCCGTGACGCCACTGTTCCCGCTGGCGGGGCCGCTGGGTTTGGTGCCGTTGCCCTCGAAGTGGCACATCCAGTTCGGCGAGCCCATCCCCACGCAGGACTACGACGAGTCGGCCGCCGACGATCCGATGGTTACCTTCGAGCTCACCGATCAGGTGCGCGAAACCATCCAGCAGACGCTGTACCAGTTGCTCGCGAACCGCGGCAATCCGTTCCTGGGCTGACCTGCCTCAGGCGCCGGTTTTGGTTTGCCCGGCAATCATGCGCTTCATCGCGGCGTCGCGGCCCGCTGCGATCTGGGCAGTGACTTCTTCGTTCTCCTCCGAACTGGTCGACTCACCGAAGAGCGTGACGATGCTGGTGAGGACGGGGTTGCCGTCGTCGTCGGTCACCTCGCCGCGTACCTCGGTGATGATGGCGCCATGTGACTCGATCACCGAGTCCAGGTAAGAGTCGAACCACAGTTTGTCACCGACCAGGATCGGGCGGTGGAAGGTCAACTTCTGGTCGCGGTGCAGCACGCGTTCCATGTTGATCGGTACGTCGAACTGATTGAAGATCTCGGCCTGAACACGGCGCCCCGCGACCGCGACGAACGTCAGTGACGCGATCAGGGCGCCCTGGCCGCACTCGGCAGCGGCGTCCTCGGAGAAGTGTGCCGGGTGGTCGTCCTTGACCGCCCTGGCGAACTCGCGAACCTTCTCGCGGTTGACCTCGAAGTAGTCTGGATACCGGTAGTGGGTACCGATGATGTCTTCGGCGATACTCATTTTCGGCTTCCTTCCCCGCTCCGCAAGGCTCGTCTCGGTGCCGTGGCGTCCCGGTGCCGCTGGCTAGCGGCGACGAGCCTATCAGCGATGGGTCAGCCGCCATTCCCGCGACGGGACACCACGGCTGCCAGTGCGCCGCCGACCGCGCCGAGTGCCAGCGCGGAGGGGACTCCGATGCGGGCGGCCTTGCGGGCGGTGCGGAAGTCCCGGATCTCCCAGCCGCGCTTGCGGGCGATGTCGCGAAGGGCGGCGTCGGGGTTGATCGCAACCGCGGTGCCGACCAGCGACAGCATCGGCACGTCGTTGACGCTATCCGAATACGCGGTGCAGCGCCTCAGGTTGAGGCCCTCGCGGATCGCAAGGGACCGGACGGCGTGCGCCTTGCCTGCGCCGTGCAGGATCTCGCCGACGAGTCGGCCGGTGAAGACACCGTCGACGGATTCGGCGACCGTGCCCAGCGCGCCGGTGAGACCCAGCTTGCGGGCGATGGTGGCGGCCAGCTCGTAGGGCGTCGCGGTGACGAGCCACACCTGCTGGCCGGCGTCCAGGTGCATCTCGGCGAGAGCGCGGGTGCCCTGCCAGATCTTGTCGGCGATGATCTCGTCGTAGATCTCCTCGCCGACCTCGGTCAGCTCCGACGTGTGCCTGCCTTCGATGAACGCCAACGCCTTGCGGCGGCCCGCGGCGACGTCGTCGCTGTTCTCCCTGCCGGTGAGTTGAAACTTCGCCTGCGCGTACCCGAACTTCGCCAGGTCGCCGTAGGTGAAGTACTTGCGGGCCGCCAGTCCCCGCGCGAAGTGCACCAGCGATGACCCTTGCACCAAGGTGTTGTCGACGTCGAAGAACGCGGCGGCGGTCAGATCGGGCGGCGGGGGTTCGGACCGTGACGACTCGTCGGCGAGGATGTAGTCGACGGCATCGTCTTCATCGCCGGCCTGGGCCCCTGACTCGGACACGCTCTAACAGTAGGGCACGGGATACTGGAGCCCGTGGATGAACTCCAGGGGACGGGCCAGCAAGGACGGCAACACACCGTCGAGCTGATGACGCGCGCCGGGTGCAGTCTGTGCGAGAAGGCGAGTGGGCAGTTGGTACGTCTCGCCGAGGAGCTCGGGTTCGAGCTAGTGGTCACCGACGTCGACGCGGCCGCCGACGCGGGTGATGCGTCCCTGCGGGCCGCGTACGGCGACCTGCTTCCCGTCGTGCTCCTCGACGGTGAGCAGCACGGCTACTGGGAGGTCGACGAACCCCGCCTACGTGAGGATCTTGCGGCGGGGTGACCCTCACCGCAAATTTGGCCGGCGGGCTGATGGACGGTTATCTTCGAGGGCGATCCTTGGGCGAGAGAAGCGACGGGGAGTAACACGGTGACGAGGCCATGAGCGTTCTTCTATTCGGGGTTTCGCATCGGAGCGCGCCAGTTTCCGTGTTGGAGCAGCTGAGCACCGACGAGTCCGATCAGGCCAAGATCGTCACAGAACTTCTGCGGTCGTCGCTGATCACCGAGGCAATGGTGCTCTCGACGTGCAACCGGGTCGAGATCTACGCGGTGGTGGAGGCGTTCCACGGCGGTCTTTCGGTGGTCGGCTCCGTACTCTCCGAGCATTCGGGCATGTCGCTGAATGATCTGACCAAGTACGCCTACGTCCGGTACGCCGAGGCCGCCGTCGAGCATCTGTTCGCGGTGACCAGCGGGCTGGACTCGGCCGTGATCGGCGAGCAGCAGGTGCTTGGCCAGGTCCGCCGCTCGTATGCCGCCGCGGAGGCCAATCAAACCGTCGGCCGCACGCTGCACGAACTCGCCCAGCGTGCGCTGTCGGTGGGCAAGCGCGTGCATTCCGAGACGGGCATCGATGCCGCGGGCGCCTCGGTGGTGTCGGTGGCGCTCGACATCGCCGAGCGCAGGCTGGCCGGTTCGGGCGCTTCGGGGTCCGGACTGGCGGGCCGCTCGGCGGCGGTGATCGGGGCCGGCTCGATGGGTTCCCTGGCGGCCGCGCACCTGGTGCGGGCCGGTATCGGCCGGGTGCACGTGGTGAATCGCTCGCTGCCACGGGCGGAGCGACTCGTCCAGAACCTTCGGGAGCAGGGCGTCGAGGCCCAGGCCTTCCCGTTCGATCACATTCCTCCCGTCCTCGCCGACGCCGACGTCGTCGTGTCCTGCACCGGCGCCGTGCGGCCCGTGGTCTCGCTGGCCGACGTGCACCGCGGTCTCGCGCACGGCCAGGTGCCCAAGCAATTGGTGATTTGCGATCTCGGCATGCCCCGTGACGTCGACCCGGCCGTCGCTGGACTGCCAGGGGTGTACGTCGTCGACATGGACCGCATCCAGCGGGAGCCTGCGGCGAGGGCGGCGGCATCCGACGCCGATGCGGCCCGTGAAATCGTCGCTGCCGAGGTTGCCAACTACCTTGCCGGACAACGGATGGCGGAGGTCACGCCGACCGTGACGGCGTTGCGGCAGCGCGCCGCCGACGTCGTGGAGGCGGAACTGCTGCGGCTCGACAACCGGCTGCCCGGGCTGGAGGCAGCGCACCGCGACGAGGTCGCGCGTACCGTGCGCCGTGTCGTTGACAAGCTCCTGCACGCCCCGACGGTCCGGGTCAAGCAACTCGCCAGCGCGCCGGGCGGGGACAGTTACGCCGAGGCGCTCCGCGAGCTGTTCGAGCTCGACCCCCAAGCCGTCGACGCAGTCGCCGGAGGCGAATTACCCATCGTGACAACAGATCTGGTGTCGGGAAACCCTCGGCTGGATTTCGGCAAGGCCGAGTAAGCACTTGGCGAATACGCGCGATACGGTCATCCGGATCGGCACGAGGGGAAGCCTGCTGGCTACCACCCAGGCCGGCTTGGTCAGAGACGCCCTTGCCGCCAAGGGGCATGCTGCGGAGCTCATCATCATCTCCACCGCCGGTGATCGTTCCAGCGAGCCCATCGCCGACATCGGTGTCGGCGTGTTCACGGCTGCGCTCCGCGAAGCGATCGCCGATGGCGTCGTCGACGTTGCCGTGCACTCCTACAAGGATTTGCCGACGGCGCCCGACGCCCGCTTCGTCATAGCGGCCATCCCGCCACGCGAGGACGCCAGGGACGCACTGGTGGCCCGGGACGGATTGGTGCTTGGCGAGTTGCCAGTCGGTTCGGTGATCGGTACGTCGAGCCCGCGGCGGACCGCGCAGCTTAGAGCACTGGGTCTCGGTTTGGAAATTCGCCCCCTACGAGGCAACCTAGACACCAGGTTGAACAGGGTAAGCAACGGTGATCTCGACGGCGTCGTCGTCGCCCGGGCGGGCTTGGTCCGCATCGGACGGCAAGGCGACGTCACCGAGACTCTGGAGCCGGTGCAGATGTTGCCAGCGCCGGCTCAAGGTGCGCTCGCGGTGGAGTGTCGCGCGGGCGACACAGAGCTGGCGGCGCTGCTGGCGGAGATGGACGATTCCGACACGCGCGCCGCGGTCACCGCAGAGCGAGTCCTGCTCGCCGAACTCGAGGCGGGGTGTTCCGCGCCGGTGGGTGCGATCGCGGAAGTGGTCGAGTCCATCGACGAGGAGGGCCGCATCTTCGAGGAGCTGTCGCTGCGTGGCTGCGTGGCGACGCTGGACGGATCCGACGTGATCCGTGCGTCCGGCATCGGGACACCCGAGCGGGCCGCAGAGCTTGGTCTCTCGGTCGCGGCGGAGTTGTTCGAGCTGGGGGCGCGGGAATTGTTGGATCAGCGGACGACAGAGCGGGAGTGAAAGATGACGACCCGAGGGCGTAAGAGCAAGCCCGGCCGCATCACGTTCGTCGGTTCGGGACCGGGTGATCCGGGCCTGCTGACGACGAGGGCGCGCGCGGTGCTGGCCAACGCGGCACTGGTCTTCACGGACCCAGACGTACCCGAGGCGGTGCTCGCCATAGTTGGCTCCGAGCTGCCGCCCACGTCGGGCCCTGCGGAGGCCGCAGCACAATCGGACGACGCGGGGCCGACGGATGCCGGCGCCGCTGGCATTTCGGTGGCAACCGCCACCCTCCCCGGTGGTGCGGATGTCCGCCCCGCCCTGGGTGATCCGGCCGAGGTGGCCAAGCTCCTCGTACACGAGGCGCGCACGGGCGTCGACGTCGTGCGACTGGTCGCGGGTGACCCGCTGTCGGACGACTCCGTCATCACCGAGGTGAGTGCGCTGTCGCGCACCCAGACGCACTTCGAGATCGTGCCGGGGTTGTCGCCCGCGACGGCCGTGCCGACGTACGCCGGGCTGCCGCTGGGCTCTTCGCACACCGTGGCCGACGTCCGTGGCGACGTGGACTGGGCTGCGCTTGCGGCTGCACCGGGCCCGTTGATCTTGCACGCCACCGCTTCTCATCTTCCCGAGGCGGCCAGGACGCTCATCGAGTACGGACTGACCGAGTCGACGCCGTGCGTGGTCACCGCGAACGGCACGACGTGCCAACAGCGTTCGGTCGAATCGACGTTGGCGGGACTGCTTGACAAGGCCACCCTGGCGGCGGCGGGGTCGGACGGCCTGTCCGGCGGCCCGCTGGTCGGCCCCTTGGTCGTGACGATCGGCAAGACCGTCTCGAACCGGGCGAAGCTGAACTGGTGGGAGAACCGCGCCCTGTACGGCTGGACCGTGCTGGTGCCGCGCACCAAGGACCAGGCAGGCGAAATGAGCGAACGGCTCGTCTCCCACGGTGCCTCGCCCATCGAGGTCCCGACCATCGCCGTCGAGCCGCCGCGCAGCCCCGCCCAGATGGAGCGCGCCGTGAAGGGTCTCGTCGACGGCCGCTTCCAGTGGGTGGTCTTCACCTCCACCAACGCGGTGCGTGCGGTGTGGGAGAAGTTCAACGAGTTCGGTCTCGACGCCAGGGCGTTCTCCGGGGTGAAGATCGCATGCGTCGGGCAGGCCACCGCCGACCGGGTGCGCGCGTTCGGCATCAATCCGGAACTGGTGCCGTCGGGTGAGCAGAGCTCGCTCGGTCTGCTCGACGAGTTCCCGCCGTATGACGACATCTTCGACCCGGTGAACCGGGTGCTGTTGCCGCGCGCCGACATCGCCACCGAGACGCTGGCCGAAGGCCTGCGTGAGCGTGGCTGGGAGATCGAGGACGTCACGGCCTACCGGACCGTCCGGGCGGCCCCGCCGCCCGCGCAGACCCGCGAGATGATCAAGACGGGTGGCTTCGACGCGGTGTGCTTCACGTCGAGCTCGACGGTCCGCAATCTGGTCGGCATCGCAGGCAAGCCGCACGCCAGGACCATCGTCGCGTGCATCGGTCCGAAGACCGCCGAGACCGCAGCCGAATTCGGGCTTCGCGTCGACGTGCAGCCGGAGACCGCCGCGGTGGGTCCGCTCGTCGAGGCGCTCGCCGAGCACGCGGCCCGGCTGCGTGCCGAGGGCGCGTTGCCGCCGCCGCGCAAGAAGAGCCGCAGGCGGTAGCGGGGATCGGCATGCCCAGTCATCGCCCACGCCGGCTCCGGTCGACGCCAGCCATGCGTCGGCTGGTGGCTCAGACATCCCTGGAGCCAAGGCATCTGGTGCTGCCGATGTTCGTCGCCGACGGCTTGGCGGAACCTCGGGCCATCACCTCGATGCCAGGGGTCTTTCAGCACACCAGGGACTCGCTGCGCAAGGCCGCCGCCGAGGCGGTGGAGGCGGGTGTCGGCGGGCTGATGTTGTTTGGCGTTCCCCGCGACGAGGACAAGGACGCCACGGGCTCGGTCGGGATTGCCGAGGACGGCATCCTCAACGTGGCGCTGCGGGATTTGGCCACCGAGCTCGGTGACGCCACGGTCTTGATGGCCGACACGTGCCTCGACGAGTTCACCGACCATGGACATTGCGGCATTTTGGACGCGTCGGGCCGAGTCGCCAATGACGTGACCAACGACCGCTACGTCGAACTCGCCGTCGCGCAAGCCAATTCGGGGGCCCATGTGGTCAGTCCGAGCGGCATGATGGACGGTCAGGTGGCAGCCATCCGCAGCGGGTTGGACGCCGCGGGGCACAGCGACGTGGTGATCCTGGCGTATGCGGCCAAGTTCGCGTCCGGGTTCTACGGGCCGTTCCGGGAGGCGGTCGGGTCCAGCCTCACGGGTGATCGTCGCACCTACCAGCAGGATTCGGGCAACGCCAGGGAGGCGGTCCGCGAGATCGAGCTGGACCTCGACGAGGGCGCCGACATCATCATGGTCAAGCCCGCGATGGCCTATCTCGACGTGGTGCGTGCCGCGGCGGACATTTCACCGGTTCCCGTTGCGGCATACCAGGTTTCCGGGGAGTACGCGATGATCAGCGCGGCCGCCGCGAATGGCTGGATCGACCTGCGCGCCGTCGCACTGGAGACGCTGACCAGCATCCGGCGGGCCGGTGCCGACATCGTGCTGACCTACTGGGCGGCCGAGGCCGCCGACTGGCTGGCGTGACCCAACCACCAGCCACCCCGCCTCCGCAGACCGAGCCGGGAGCCCGTCCGGACGACGTCGACACCGCCTTCTGGCTGTGGATGCTCGCCCTTCCCTTGATGGTCGTCGGTTACGTCGTCGACCTGGTGACCGTGCCGGTCGAGATGCCCGCGGGATACGTGTACGCGGTGTCGGCGATCTTCCTCGTCGTCCTCTCGGCGCTGGTGCTGACCTTCGGTCTACTGATGCGACAGGGCTACCGGTGGGCGCGCACGCTTCTCACCGGTGGGGCCGCCGCCACGCTGGCGTACGTGGTGACCAACCTGTTCGGCATCGACCGGCCAACGGTTGCTGCGCTGGTGTTCGCGGTGTCGGCGATCATTGGTGCGGTGGCGATCGCGGGCGGGATGTACCTGTTGCACCGCAAGGACGCCCACGCCTACTTCACCCGCTGAGTGGGCGATAGGCTGGCCCGATCATGTGCGCAACGCCATCGCCCGCCACCCGTCCGGGCTCCGTCACCGCTGCGTTCTGGTGTTGGTTGGTCGCCGCCGTGCTGACCGCGGCCCTGGGGCTGATGATCTTGAGCATTCCTGGCGGCCGGATCATCGGAGGGCTGCTGCTGCTCGCCGGGTTGGCGCTGGCCTTCTTGGCCGACCGGGCCCGCAAGGGGGACATTCGGTTCGCCCGGGCCGCCCTCGGGCTGGCGATGGCGTCGGTGGTGTTCCTCGCGGTGGTGGTGTTGCTGCTCGGTCCCGGCGTGTTCTTCCTCGGTGCGATCGTCTTGGTGATGCTGCTGGAGATCGTCGGCTCGGCGATGAATCAGCGTGCGGCGTCGCAAAAGTGGTACGAGAGCCAGAGCGCAACGGGTAAGGCTCCGTGACGGATCCAGCCATGGACACGGTGCCGGATCCTGGGCCGAAGGTGCTGTTCCGCGAGTCGGGCGCCACGTGGTGGTGGCTGTTGGCCGGGCCGGTGTCCGCGGCCACCATGCTGGGGATCCAGCTGTCCTCCGGCTTGGGTTGGCAGCCCCTTCTGCCTGCGGTGTTCTTCGTTCTGGTGTCGAGTTTCCTCGCCGTGCAGATCAAGGCCGCCCGGATCCACACGTCCGTGGAGCTGACCCGTGCCCACCTGCGTCAAGGCACCGAGGTCACCGGCGTCTCCGAGATTCTGCGGGTCTATCCCGAGGCAGGCGGGCCCGACGTTCCCGCGTGGCAGTCGTACCGGGCGCTCGGCGAGCTGACCGGGGTACCGCGGGGACGCACGGGCATCGGCGTGAAGCTGTCCAACGATCGCAAGGCCCAGGCGTGGGCCCGCCGACATCGAGAGCTGAGGACTGCATTGGAGTCGCTGGTGAGCGAGCCCGCCCGGTGAGGGCCCGCGCCTGGGTCGAACTGGTCCTCGCCGTCGTGGCGCTGGTCGGTTGCGTGGTCAGCTGGTCGATGGCCGGTTCTGTCGAGGTGGCCGCGCCCGTCACCGATGGTGAGCCCAGCAAGGAGACGATGGTGTACGACCCGTCGATGATCTTGCTTGCCCTCATTCTCGCGACCGCTGCTGGGATCTTGCTGGTGCTCGGGGTGGCGCGACTGCGGCGGGGGTGATCCTGACCACAGGCTGGTTGGTACAAAGTACAAACTCTGTAACACTGTTCCCCATGACGGAACTGGCCAGCACGCCGCAGCGCGCCGACGCGCTACCGCTCGGACCGGACTCGCTGGTCTGGCGATACTTCGGGGACAACCGCATGTACTTGATCGGACCCAGGCCCGCGGTGCTGCAGAACATGCTCGCGGAGTTGGGGCAGGGCGTGCTCGATCACTCGGTGTTCTTCGCCGACACCGCAGCCCGGGTGAAGAGGTCGCTGCCGCCGATCTTCATGACCGTGTACGGCGCCGACGACGACAACGCCGGTACCCGCGTGCGGGACTTCCACACCGGCATCAAGGGCGACATGCCCGCCGAGAATGGGGTGACACACCGGTACCACGCGCTGGATCCGGATACGTACTTCTGGGCGCACGCCACCTTCGTCGAGCAGGTGTTCTACTTCGCCGACACGTTCGTCAAGCGACTCACCGACGACGAGAAGGAACGGATCTACCTCGAATCCAAGACGTGGTACCGCCGCTACGGCGTCAGCGATCGACCGATGCCCGCCGACTACGCCGGCTTCCAACGGTATTGGGACCGGATGATGGACGAGGTCCTGGTGGCCCATCCGACCGCGCGGTACGGCGTCGGCTACGTCACCAAGGGATTCCCGCGGCCCAAGGGCGTGTCGCCGCTGGCGTGGCGGCTCGTCTCGCCGCTGTTCAATCCCGTCGCCGCATTCATCACCACCGGCGGGATGCCGCCGCGCGCCCGCGATCTGCTGGGTCTGCCGTGGGGCCGGCGTCGCGAGAAGGCGTATCAACTGTTCGCGGCGGCATGGCGATCGCGAATCGTGAACTGGGCGTGGGACCGTCTGCCGATGAGCGTGCGCTACAACCAGTTCGCCCAAGACGGCTATGCCCGCGGGTGACGCCACGCAGGCGATCCTTGACGCGGCGCTCGTCGAGTTCGAGCGGCACGGCTTTCGTCGAGTCGCCCTCGACGACGTCGCCCGCCGCGCCGGGGTCAGCCGCACCACCATCTATCGCCGGTTCGCCAATCGCGACGAGTTGGTCGCCGCGGTCGTCGAGCGCGAGAACGTGGCGCTGTTCGCCGACATCGCGGCCGAGTTGAAGGATGCGCGGACCCCGCAGAACTTCTACGTCGAGGCGTTCACGCAGTCGATCCTGATGTTTCGCAGGCACCGGGTGCTCAACCGCATGATGCTCGACGAGCCCGCGCTGGTTCTGGAGTTGTTCCACCGCCACTACGGCGCGGCGATCGAGCGGATGGCGGAGGCGCTGCGGGTGATCTTCCCGGCCGGGTTCGCCGAACGGATCGGGCCCGCGGCCGTCAACGACCTCGCCGACACGATCTTGCGGTACGCGGCGGTGGTCTTGATACTGCCCAACGCGGAGTCGCTGGACACTCCGGATGAGCTGCGGACGTTCGCCAGGCGGCACTTCCTGCCCAGCCTGCCTGCGGCGCTCGTCTCCCCCCTTCGAGTGTGAATTTCACGACGCTCCACCTGGGTTTTGCGTCGTTGAGTTCACACTCGGGGTGGGCCTGTGGATGAATTCGGCGCGAGGTCGGGGTCTTCCCTCAGCATGCGGGCATGGGGGAGCTTCGTTGGCCTTTCGTCGGCTCGGAGGTGCTGGCCGCCGGGATGATCGCCGAGCGTGCCATGCGCCGCGACTACGAGCGGGTCTATCCCGGCGTGTACGTGCCGCGCGGCGTCGAACCGTCGGCCCGACAACGCGCTGAGGCGGCGTGGCTGTGGTCGGGGCGCCGTGGCGTGGTTGGCGGACAATCCGCCGCAGCCTTGCTTGGCGCCAAGTGGGTCGACGGCCGACATGCGGCCGAACTGATCTACGCCAACCGCAAGCCACCACGGCTGCTCACCGTCCGCACCGAGACGGTGTATCCAAGCGAGGTGCTCGACGTCGGCGGCATTGCGGTCACCACCGCGGGGCGGTCGGCCTTCGACGTCGGGCGGCACACGGCGTCACGGTTGGCGGCCGTTCAGCGGCTCGACGCTCTCACCCGCGCCACCCGGGTCACGTGCGCGGAGGTGGAGGCCGTGGCCGCGGCCCACCCCGGCGTTCGTGGCTTGTCCCGGCTGCGCGCCGTGCTGCCGCTGGTCGACGGCGGGGCCGAATCACCCCAAGAGACCGCCGCCCGCCTGGTGTTGGTCGACGCCGGGTTGCCCGCGCCTACAACGCAATTCGAGGTGCGTGGCGCCTTCGGGGAGTTCGTCGCGCGCCTCGACATGGCGTACGAGTCCGTCAAGGTGGGCATCGAGTACGACGGGGCGCAGCATTGGACCGACCCGGTCGTGCGGCAGCGCGACATCGACCGGATCTTCGAGTTGACGGCGCTGAACTGGATCATCATCCGGGTCAGTCGCGACCTGCTCAGGTACCGGAAGCCGACTTACGTCGCCCGCGTGCAGGCGGCCCTGCGGCAGCGTGGCTTCACGTGGTGATCGAGTGTGAACTCGACGACGCTGCACTCGGTATTCGCGTCGCCAGATTCACCGTCGAGCGGCCCACGACCCCAGCTCCAACTGTTTCGTGCGTCACACAATCGGGCAGCCCACTGGGATGGGAAGCGAACAGCAAAACCTGACCGAGAAGCCCGAAGTCACCGACGAACACGAGGCCAAGGCCAAGGAGATGGCCAAGGCCTATCAAGACGACCGGCCGACCATCGGACTGCCCGGTAGCAGCAACACCGTGGCGGGTCAGGCCGTCAACGAGTGGGTCGACGACGACGGCAACCCCAAGTTCGGCGACGTCGAAGACGGCGATGGCGTGAAGCGCGAGGACGTCATGGGGAAGCGTCAAAAGGGGATGAGCGACGAGTAACAGCTCGGCGTGCGCACGCTGGACGACCCGCCTCGCCACCGCTAAGCGAGTCGCAGCAGCACGGCGTCGTCGAACGGCAGCCGCGCCACGATCGGCTTCCAGAATCCCGTGACGCGGCGGGCGGCCTCAGCCCTGGACACGACGGTGGGAGCGGTCAATGCGATCGTCCTGCCGTGCCTGCGCATGGACGCTCCGTCTGTCGCGACGATGTTCTTCAGCCAGTCGACGTGACGTCCGTACGTCAGCAGTACCGCGACGCCGTCGTCCGTGCCGAAGACGATCAGCGGAGTCCGGTATGGCTTCCCCGAACGTCGCCCGACGTGTTCGATGATGCCCATGGCGGGTGCCCAACCCGCCCACAGCCGCTGGACGGGATTGGTCACGCGCCGGTTGAACCGCGCCAGCCACTGCGGAGCCTGCATGACGGCCATCAAACCCGCAGCACCACTTGGGTTCAAGAGCACACCTGCGGCCGCCAAGGCAGACTGCTACCCATGGCCTACCTCAAGCCCCCGTGGTTCACCGCGAACGTCTTCACCCGGAGTCGTGCTGAGGAAGTCGAGGGCTACTGGAAACGACTGCCCGACGGCGCCGACCATCCGATCTCCGCGCTGACCCCAGCCAGGTGACGTTGAGGGACGCCATGAGTGACGCCGCAGTCAAGACGCTAGACGTCAGTGCGCTTCCGTTGGTGCCACGCAACCCGCTGTCCCTGCGGCAGTTGCTGAAGGCGGTACGGGTCTTCAATACCGGAGGCGAGGTGATCAGTGCGGCGGGCGGGCCGGTGAGTCGCATCGCGCTGGGCCCGAAGTGGTTGGTTCCGCCGCTCATCCTGGTCACTTCGCCGAGCGGCATCGGAGACCTCCTCGCCCGCAACCACGTGTTCGGTGAGCGCTGCATGGTCCACGACGAAGTCAGGCAGCTGGCCGGCGACAGCCTGTGGGTACTGCCCAACGAGCGGTGGGTGCCGCGCAAGCGGGCGCTTCAGCCGGTGTTCACCAACCACAACGTGCGTCGCTTCGGCGGCCACATGTCCCACGCGGCGCGGGCCGTGGTCGACGACTGGCGCCTCGTCGGGCTGGACGCCGGGCTCGACGTCGACCTCGACCTCGCGTGCCGCCGATTGACGATGCAGTCGCTCGGCCGCTCCATCTTGGGACTCGACCTCAACGACCGCGGTGACGTGATCGCCGAGTGCATGCACGTCGCGTCGACGTACGCCGCCGATCGTGCGCTGCGACCGGTGCGGGCGCCCCGCTGGCTGCCCACTCCCGCACGCCGTCGCGCGCGCCGGGCGGTCGACATGATGCTGGGCGTCGCCGACGAGATTCTGCAGGCGTGCCGCGCCGACCCCTCGCGTGACGCGCCCTTGGTGCATGCGCTGATCGCGGCCAAGGACCCGGTGACCGGCGAAGCGCTGTCGGATCGCGACATCTGCAATGACCTGCTGATCTTCATGCTGGCCGGGCACGACACCACTGCGACGGCACTGACCTACTCGCTGTGGGCGCTCGGTCATCATCGCGAGGTGCAGGATCGAGTGGCTGCCGAGGTCGCTGCGCTCGGCGAACGGGAGCTGACCCCCGCCGACGTCCCCCGGCTCTCGTACACCCGGCAAGTGCTCAACGAGGCGCTGCGGTTGTGCCCGCCTGCGGCGGGCGTCGGGCGGCTGGCGGTGCGAGACTTCGCGGTCGACGGTTATCGGGTGCAGGCGGGCAGCATCGTCGCGGTGGGCATTCAGGCCGTGCACCGGGATGCCGACCTGTGGGACGACCCGATGGTGTTCAACCCGGACCGGTTCAGCCCGGAGGCGTCGGCCAAGCGCGCACGCTGGCAGTTCGTCCCGTTCGCCGGCGGGCCGCGGTCGTGCATAGGGGAGCACTTCGCCCTGCTGGAGACGACGCTGGCGCTGGCCACGATCATCGGCTCGGTCGAGATCCGCTCGGTCGACGACGACTTCCCCGTCGAGGTGCCCTATACGACGGTGGCCAAGGGGCCGATCCGCGTCAGCGCGCGGGAGCGGCCCACTACACCCTGTAGTTGACGCCCGCTCGCCGACTGGGAGACTGGTTGCCATGCGTGCTGACACACCCACCTCGGCACGGCTGTTCGCCGAGGCCTCCGCCGTGATTCCCGGCGGGGTCAACTCACCGGTCCGTGCCTTCAACGCGGTGGGCGGGACGCCACGGTTCATCACCAAGGCCGCCGGCTGCTGGCTGACCGACGCGGACGACAACCGCTACGTCGATCTGGTTTGTTCGTGGGGGCCGATGATCCTTGGCCACGCGCACCCCGCGGTGGTCGAGGCGGTTCAGCGGGCCGCGGTCGACGGACTGAGCTTCGGGGCGCCGACGCCGACCGAGAGCGAGTTGGCCAGGGAGATCGTCGGCCGGGTCGGTGCCGTCGACAAGGTGCGGTTGGTCAACTCCGGCACCGAGGCCACCATGAGCGCGATCCGGCTGGCCCGCGGCTTCACCGGTCGCGCCAAGATCGTCAAGTTCTCCGGCTGCTACCACGGTCACAGCGATGCGCTGCTGGCCGACGCGGGATCAGGTGTCGCGACGCTGGGGCTGCCGTCCTCGCCGGGGGTCACCGGTGCCGCCACCGTCGACACGATCGTGTTGCCCTACAACGATGTCGGCGCCGTCGAAGCGGCGTTCGACGAGTTCGGCGACGACATCGCCTGCGTCATCACCGAGGCGGCGGCGGGCAACATGGGCACGGTCGCCCCGCTGCCCGGTTTCAACGCCGCCCTGCGCCGCATCACCGCCGAGCACGGGGCGCTGCTGATCCTCGACGAGGTGATGACGGGCTTCCGGGTCAGCCGATCCGGTTGGTACGGAATCGATCCCGTCGACGCCGACCTGTTCGCCTTCGGCAAGGTGATGAGTGGTGGCCTACCCGCCGCGGCGTTCGGTGGCCGCGCCGAGGTGATGGACCGTCTCGCCCCGCTCGGTCCGGTCTACCAGGCGGGCACGCTGTCGGGGAACCCGGTGGCCATGGCCGCCGGGCTCGCGACGCTGCGCGCCGCCGACGATGCCGTGTACGCGACGTTGGACGCCAACGCCGACCGCCTCGCGGGTCTGCTCACCGACTCGCTCACGGAAGCCTCTGTCACACATACTGTTTCGCGGGCGGGGAACATGCTCAGCGTATTCTTCACCGACGAACCGGTCGTCGACTTCGCCTCGGCACGCGCCACCGAGACCTGGCGTTTCCCGGCGTTCTTCCACGCCCTGCTCGACGCGGGCGTCTACCCGCCGTGCAGCGCGTTCGAGGCGTGGTTCGTCTCGACGGCGCTGAACGACGACGCGTTCGAACGCATCGCGACCGCACTGCCCGCCGCGGCACGTGCCGCAGCCGAGGCGCAGAGGCCCGCATGACCGAGAACGCCGCCACGCCCGTCAAGACCATCGTGCACGTGATGCGCCACGGTGAAGTGCACAATCCGGACAAGGTCCTCTACGGCAGGCTGCCCGACTTCCATCTCTCCGACAAGGGGCGGGCCCAGGCGGCGAGGGTCGCCGACTGGCTGGCCGGTCGCGACGTCGTCTACGTCGTGGCGTCGCCGCTGGAACGTGCCCAGGAGACCGCGGGTCCGATCGCCGCCACGCACGGCCTGTCGATCGACACCGACGCCGAGCTGATCGAGTCCGCGAACGTCTTCGAGGGCGAGCGGGTGTCACCGGGCGACGGTGCGCTGCGCAACCCGCGCAACTGGTGGCACCTGCGCAACCCGCGGCAACCGTCGTGGGGCGAGCCGTACGCACACATCGCCGAACGCATGCAGGCGGCGCTGTATCGGGCCAGGGACAAGGCCATCGGCCACGAGGCGGTGTGCGTCAGCCACCAGCTGCCGGTGGCGACGTTGCGGCGGTCCTTGACCGGCCAGACCCTGCACCACCTGCCCACCGCCGCGAATCGGATGTGCAATCACGCGTCGTTGACGTCGTTCTACTTTCACGATGCCGAGGTGGTCGGCTGGAGCTACGCGGAGCTGGCAGGCCAGTGAGATGGCTGGTGGTCACCTTCCTGTCGGCAGTGCTGCTGCTGGCCGGTTGCTCGACCGGTGACGACGCCGTCGCCCAGGGCGGCACGTTCGAGTTCGTGGCGCCAGGCGGGAAGACCGACATCTTCTACGATCCGCCCGAAAGCCGAAGTCGCCCAGGCAAGATCAGTGGTCCCGACCTGATGGACGAGTCGAAGACCATCTCACTGGACGACTTCGCGGGCAAGGTCGTGGTGATCAACGTGTGGGGTCAGTGGTGCGGGCCGTGCCGCTCGGAGATCCCACAGCTGGAGAAGGTGTACGACGCCACGAAGGCCGACGGTGTCGAATTCCTGGGCATCGACGTCCGCGACAACAACCGCGATGCCGCAGTCGATTTCGTCACCGACCGCAACGTGACGTACCCGTCGATCTACGACCCGGCAATGCGCACCATGATCGCGTTCGGCGGCAGGTACCCGACCACCGTCATCCCGTCGACGGTGGTGCTCGATCGTGAGCATCGCGTCGCCGCGGTGTTCCTGCGCGAGTTGCTGGCCGAGGATCTGCTGCCCGTGGTGCAGCGGTTGGCCGGCGAGGAAGCGGCGACTGCGAAGTGACGCCCGACGTGACGGTGCTTGCCGCCACCCTCGATCAGGTCGACGAGTTGGTGGCGGCGGGCCCGTTGGCGCTCGCCTTCTGCGTCAGTGCGTTGGCCGGGCTGGTGTCGTTCGCATCGCCGTGCGTCGTCCCGCTGGTGCCCGGATATCTGTCCTATCTGGCCGCGGTCGTCGGAGTGGAGGATCGGGACGGATCCGCCGTCGCCGTCAGGGCCGCGCGGTGGCGGGTGGTCGGCGCCGCGGGGCTGTTCGTGGCTGGCTTCACGGTGGTGTTCGTGCTCGGCACCGTCGCCGTCCTTGGCGTTACCACCTCGCTGCTGATCAATCAGGTTCTGCTGCAACGCATCGGCGGCGCCGTCACGATCGTGATGGGACTGGCGTTCATCGGCTTCATCCCCGCCTTGCAACGCGAAGCCAGGTTCAGTCCTCGGCTGCTGTCCACGGTCGGCGGCGCACCGATGCTCGGGGCGGTCTTCGCGCTCGGCTGGACGCCGTGCCTCGGCCCGACGTTGACCGCGGTGATCGCGGTGGCGTCGGCGACCGACGGCACGTCCGTCACGCGCGGCGTCGTGCTCGTCGTCGCGTACTGCCTTGGTCTCGGCATCCCGTTCCTGGTGCTGGCCCTCGGCTCGGCGCGAGCCGTCCGCGGCCTCGGCTGGCTGCGACGTCACACCAGGACGATTCAGATCTTTGGTGGCGTCCTGCTGATCCTCGTCGGCATCGCGCTGGTGACCGGTGTGTGGGCCGACTTCGTGTCCTGGGTGCGCGATGCGTTCGTCTCCGACATGCGACTGCCCATATGAGGCTGGTGAAGCGCCTTGCGGCGTATGCCAGGAACACCTGGCGCACGCTGACGTCGATGGGCACCGCGCTCGTGCTGCTGTTCCTGCTGGCGTTGGCGGCGATTCCAGGTGCGCTGCTACCGCAACGGAGCCTGAATGCGGCGAAGGTCGACGAGTACCTGGCCCAGCATTCGCTGATCGGCCCCTGGCTCGACAGGCTGCAGGCGTTCGACGTGTTCTCCAGCTTCTGGTTCACGGCCATCTATGCGCTGCTGTTCATCTCGCTGGTGGGCTGCCTGTCACCGCGCCTTCTTGAGCACGTCCGCAGCATGCGGGCCACCCCGGTCGCCGCACCGAGGAACCTCGCGCGACTGCCCAAGCACGCCTCCGTCGAGATCACGGGTGAGGCAGACGACGTGGCCGCCCGCGTCGAGGACCGACTCAAGGGATGGCGCAAGGTCACCCGGCGCGTGGGCGACGACGCCGAAGTCACCGAAATCTCGGCGGAGAAGGGCTATCTGCGCGAGGTCGGCAACATCGTCTTCCACTTCTCCCTGCTTGGTCTGCTGGTGGCCATCGCCGTCGGCAAGCTGTTCGGGTATGAGGGCAACGTCATCGTCATCGCGAACGGGGGACCCGGCTTCTGCTCGGCCTCCCCGGCCGCGTTCGACTCCTTTCGCGCGGGCAACACCGTCGATGGCACCTCGCTGAATCCGATCTGCTTGCGGGTCAACGACTTCGACGCCGACTACCTCCCGACCGGTCAGGCGCTCAGCTTCGCCGCGAACGTCGACTATCAGGCAGGCGACGACCTGGTGACCGACACGTGGCGGCCCTACCGCCTGGAGGTCAACCACCCGTTGCGCCTCGGCGGGGACCGCATCTACCTGCAGGGCCACGGCTACGCGCCGACGTTCACGGTGACGTTCCCCGACGGTCAGACGCGCACTCAGACCGTGCAGTGGCGGCCCGATGATCCGCTGACGCTGCTGTCCTCCGGCGTCATCCGCGTCGACCCGCCGGGGGGGACGTATCCCGATGCCGCCGAGCGGCGCAAGAACCAGATCGCCATCCAGGGTCTGTTCGCGCCAACCGAGCAGCTGGACGGCGCGCTGCTGTCATCGGGTTTTCCGGCGCTGAACGATCCGGCGGTGGCGATCGACGTCTATCGCGGCGACACCGGGTTGGACACGGGCCGGCCTCAGTCGCTGTTCACCCTGGATCCCCGGCTCATCGGGCAGAACCGGCTGACCAAGGAGGCGCGGGTCAACCTCAAGGCGGGCCAGTCGACGACGCTGAAGGACGGCACGGCGGTCCGCTTCGACGGCGCGGTGCCCTTCATCAACGTTCAGGTGTCCCACGACCCCGCCCAGATCTGGGTGTTGGTGTGGTCGCTGACGATGATGGCGGGCCTGCTGGTGTCGCTGGTGGTCCGTCGCCGCCGGGTCTGGGTTCGGTTGTCCCCAGCTGGGCCGGGTACGGTAAACGTCGAGCTGGGAGGCCTCGCGCGCACCGACAACTCCGGGTGGGGCGACGAGTTCGAGAGGCTGACCGCGCGGCTGGTGTCACCGGGTGAGGAAGGCGGGAGATCGCGCATGAATGCCAAGCGAGAAGCGGAGCGAGATCGCGCATGAATCCTGTCATCGACATCGGGCTGGCGCGCTACTCGGACTGGGCGTTCACCTCGTCGCTCGTCGTCCTCGTCATCGCCCTGCTGCTGCTCGCGGTCGAGCTGGCCTACAGCCGCAGCCGCAGGGCCGACGCCCGTGAACTGGTGAGCGCAGGCGGTTCGGTCGCCTCGGACAGCGCGACTCCCGGAGTCGTGGCCGATACCCCCACGCGCGCGGGCGACGAGCGGATCGGCCGCGCCGGCGTCGCGCTGGTCTACGTCGGGACCGCGGCGCTCCTCGGCTGCATCGTCCTGCGTGGGCTCGCGACGTCGCGGGTGCCGTGGGGCAACATGTACGAGTTCATCAACCTGACGTGCTTCTGCGGTTTGGTCGCCGCGGCAATCACGCTGCGCAGGCCCAAGTACCGCCCGCTGTGGGCGTTCGTGTTGTTGCCGGTGCTGATCCTGCTGGCCGTGTCGGGCAAGTGGCTGTACTCCAACGCCGCGCCCGTCATGCCTGCGCTGCAGTCCTACTGGCTGCCGATCCACGTGTCGGTGGTCAGCCTCGGGTCTGGCGTGTTCCTCGTCGCCGGCGTCGCCAGCATGCTGTTCCTGCTCAAGATGTCGCCGCTGGGCGACGTGGGTCGTGACGGTGTCGTCGCTGGTGATGGGATTGCTCCTCGCGTGCGCGCCATCGTCGCGAAGTTGCCCGACGCCCAGACGCTGGACCGGATCGCCTACCGCACGACGATCTTCGCGTTCCCCGTCTTCGGTTTCGGTGTCATCTTCGGGGCCATCTGGGCCGAGGAGGCGTGGGGACGTTACTGGGGTTGGGATCCCAAGGAGACGGTGGCGTTCATTGCGTGGGTGATCTACGCCGCCTACCTGCACGCCCGCTCGACCGCCGGGTGGCGGGACAAGAAGGCGGCCTGGATCAACGTGGTCGGTTTCGTGGCGATGGTGTTCAACCTGTTCTTCATCAACCTGGTCATCACGGGGTTGCACTCGTACGCCGGGGTGGGCTGAGCTTGACGTCGGCAGGCTCGTTCCGCGACCAGCATCGGTTCCTCGATCCGTCCCAGGACCGCCCCCCAGCGGTACCGCCGGAATGGACCGCTGCCACCCCGCCCCACGGCATTCCCGTCGTACGGGTGGTCGAGAGTCAGGAACCGGTGCTCCGCGAGCCCGACGCCCCCTTTCTGGACCCGTCGACCGTGGCGTTGCTGGGCCAGCCCAAGCGGAAGCCGTCGGCGGGGTGGCGTCGCTGGCTGTACGTGGGTACCGCGACGTTGGTCAATCTCGGCGAGGGGCCCAAGGAGTTGCAGCGCAAGGCGCTCGCCGCGCAGGCCGGTCGACCGCTTCGGGGGTGCTACCGGATCGCACTGCTCTCGCTGAAGGGCGGGGTCGGGAAGACGACGATCACGGCGACGCTCGGCGCGACGTTCGCGTCCGTTCGCGGTGATCGGGTGATCGCGGTGGACGCCAACCCCGACCGGGGCACGCTGAGCCAGAAGGTGCCGCTGGAGACGCCGTCGACCGTGCGTCATCTCCTGCGCGACGCCGAAGGAATCACCAGCTACAGCGACGTCCGCGCGTACACCTCACAGGGGGAGAGCCGCCTCGAGGTGCTGGCCTCGGAGAGCGACCCGGCCGTGTCGGAGGCGTTCAGCAGCGACGACTACACGCGGACGCTCGAGGTGTTGCAGCGCTTCTACAGTCTGGTGCTCACCGACTGCGGCACCGGCATGTTGCACTCGGCGATGTCCGCGGTGCTCGACAACGCCGACGTGTTGATCGTCGTCAGCTCCGGCTCGGTCGACGGCGCCCGAAGCGCGTCGGCGACGTTGGACTGGTTGGACGCCCACGGTTATCAGCAGCTGGTGAAGGACTCGATCGCCGTGATCAACGCCGTGCGGCCGCGCTCGGGCCGGGGCGGTTCACGGGTGGATCAGGGCAAGGTCGTTGACCACTTCTCGCGACGGTGCCGCGCGGTGCTGAGGGTGCCGTTCGATCCGCATCTGGAGGAGGGCGCCGAGATCAGCCTCGACAGGTTGAAGCCGGAAACCCGGGACGCGCTGACCGAACTGGCATCGGTGGTGGCAAGCGGCTTCCCGGGACCTCAATAGGTCGGCTTAGCGGGGACCCGTACCGCCGCCGAGGCGATTGAGGAAGTCGGGATCGTCGTCCGGACCGATCACCCGTGTCCTCGGTCGGTCGGCCGAGGCGCGGATGACCCGCCAAGCCACGTAGGCCAAGCCCGCCAAGATCATTACCAGGAGCAAGAACTGCACCGAAAACCTCCTTGGTGTAAATATACGCGTCGTCGGTAGGCTCGGGCCCGTGTCTGGTTCGGATGGCAGGAACGAAGCGGCCGGGGATTCGGTTGCTGGCGACGGGCACCCGTCGCCCGGTCGACCGGGTTCGCGCATGGTCGTCGACGTTCTGGCCTACCTGGTTGCCCGCATCCTGCTGGCGGTGGTGCTCGCCGCGGTGATCATCGGGGCCGGCCATCTCGTCGGCGTCCGCGAGTTTCCCGTGGTGGTCGCGGTGTTGTTTGCGATCGTGCTCGCCCTTCCCATGGGGATCTGGTTGTTCGCGCCGTTGCGTCGGCGGGCCACGGCGAGCATCGCGGTGTTCGACGAGCGCCGCAGGCGGGACCGCGAGCAGTTGCGGGCGCGACTGCACGGTGACGAGAAAACCGCGGGGTGACGAAACCATGACGGATCACCCCCCGTCGCTTCACTCGCCCCAGCCGCGGGTCGCCTTCGGCGCAGAATTCACCGGCGCCGCAGGTTTTCTCAGTTCGCCGACGTATGGTCTTCCGCCCACGTTCCTGGTCGACGAGATCGACCGGCACCTGGCCCAGTGGCGGGCGGGCACCATGGACGTGCCCTCCTTCGACGGACACGTGCGGCGCGGCCGCGAGGCCTACGCGAGTCTGGTCGGGGTGTCCGCCGCATCCGTCGCGATGGGGGGCAGCGTCTCGGCGGTGCTCGGGTTGGTGGCCGCTTCGATCCCCGACGGCGCGAGGGTCGCGACGTTGGCAGGCGAATTCACCAGTACCACCTTTCCGTTCGCGGCCCAGGAGGGTCGCGGGGTCACGGTCACCGATCTGCCCGCGGCGGAGTTGGTGGCCTCGGCGGCGACGTACGACGTGGTGGTCGCGAGCCTCGTCCAGTCCGCGAACGGCGACGTTCTCGACGTCGACGGGCTGCGCGCCGCGCTTTCCGGTGCAGACACCATCACCGTGGTGGACGTGACGCAGGCCGCCGGGTGGAAGCGCCTGGACCTCGGCTGGGTCGACGTCACCGCGGCAGCCATCTACAAGTGGTTGCTCGCGCCGCGCGGGACGGCGTGGATGTCGTTGAGTGACAGGGTGTCCCGGGTGATGACGCCACTGCTCGCCAACTGGTATGCGGGCGAGGATCCGTGGTCGACGATCTACGGGTTGCCGCTGCGGCTGGCCGACGATGCGCGTCGCTTCGACACGTCGCCGGCGTGGTTCAGCGCCCTGGGTTCGGGATTGACGCTGCCGTGGCTGGCGTCGCTCGACGCCGCGGCCGTGGAGGCGCACTGCGTTTCGCTGGCCACCCGGTTGCGTCGCGAGTTCGATCTGCCGCCGCTGGATTCGGCGATCGTGTCGCTGCCGTTCGCCGACGCCGCGGAGAAGTTGGCAGGCGCGGGGATTCGGGCGTCGGTCCGGGCCGGGGCCGTGCGGGTGGGCTTTCATCTGTACAACACCGACGACGATCTGGATCGGCTGGTCGGCGCCCTCAGGGGGTGAGCGTCACCCGTCGAGCTGGCCGGCGATGCCGCGTTCGATGCCCTTGCGAGTGGCTGGGGGCAGCACGATGAGCCCGTCGAGTTCCTTGGTGGCCAGCGTGTAGGCCTGTTCGCGTTCGTTGGGCGTGGCGCCGGGGTCCGAGGCGACGTTGAGCAGGCTGCGGGCGCGCGCCAACCGCTGCCGTCCCTCGGTGGAGAAGTCGCTGCGGCGCCTGCGCACCGCCTCGGCCTCGGCGGCGTTGAATGCCGACGCGTAGTCCTCGACGGCGGTGCGGTACTGGGCCGCCGACTCGCGATCGTCGAGAAGGTCTTCCGCCTTCGCGGGTCGCAGCAGATCGGCGCGCAGCTTGGCCTTGTGGAAGGCGGTGGTCAGGGGATCGCGCATGTCGGTCATCAACGGGAAGTCGAGCAGCTTCTCGACGTCGAGTTCGTACTCCATCCAGCGCTTGTCGGTGCGGGCGTGCTCCTCGACGGTGCGGGTGATGGCGCGCCACTGCGCGGCGGGGTTGACGGGCGGTGCGGGCGTCGGGGCCGGTTCGTCGTCGACGGGCCTGGCGGATGCCTCTGATGGCCTCTGGACCCGCTTCCACACGTTGATGCCGGCGATGATCACGCCTGCGACGGGCACCAGCAGGAGCAGTAGCTCTGCCAAGCGGAAGATGATGCCCACATCGCCAGGATGCCACCATCGGTGGTGGCGCCGCCGAGTGTGCCGCCACCGCACAGTCGATGCGGGGTCAGGCCATGGCGAGCGCGCCAGCCACCGCGATGGACCACACCAGCATCGTCAACCCGGTGTCGCGCAGCACGGGAATCAGGTCCCTGCCGCCGCGACCGCCACGCACGGGGGCCGCGGCACGCACGGCGAGGGGCAGCGCCACCAGGCCCACCGCGCACCACGGCGTCGCGACCACCAGCACCACTGTCAGCACGAACGCGAGCGCCACCAGAACCTGGAAGAGCACGCGGGTGCGGGCGTCGCCGAGCCGGACGGCCAGCGTGATCTTGCCGGACTCCTTGTCGGTCGGGATGTCCCGAAGGTTGTTGGCGACGAGCACCGCCGACGACAGCGCCCCCGTCGCGACGGCGAGCGCGGCGCCGACCCAGTCGACCCGCAGCGCCTGGGTGTACTGCGTGCCGAGGACGGCGACCAGCCCGAAGAACACGAAGACCGCGACCTCGCCGAGGCCGATGTAGCCGTACGGCTTGGAACCGCCGGTGTACAACCACGCGCCCGCGATGCACGCCACCCCGATGGCGATCAGCCATGGCTGGCTGACCAGCGCCAGGACCAGGCCGGCGGCGGCGCCGACTCCGAGGCTCACGGCGGCCGCGGTGGCGACGGCCCGCGGCGATGCCACCTTCGATCCGACGAGCCGCAGCGGTCCGGCGCGCACGTCGTCGGTGCCGCGGATGCCGTCGGAGTAGTCATTGGCGTAGTTGACGCCGACGATCAGCGCGAGTGACACGATGAGCGCCAACAGGGCCCTCCACCACACGGCGTCACCGAGCCATGCCGCCGCTCCCGTCCCTGCGATCACCGGGGCGACGGCGTTGGGCAACGTGCGCGGACGTGCGCCCTCCACCCACTGCGCGAAACTGGCCACGCCGGTCATCGTCTCACGGGGGAAACGGCAACCTCAGCGTCCGGGTGACTGGCGTGACCCACCGCGCCACGGGTGGGGAGAAGGCATGGCCGACAATGGGCTAATGCTCGCAGTGATCGGCGGTAGTGGTTTCTATACGTTCTTCGGTAGCGATGCGCGCAGCATCAGCGTCGACACCCCGTATGGCATGCCCAGCGCTCCGATCACCGTCGGCACCGTCGGTGACCACGAGGTGGCGTTCCTGCCGCGGCATGGGGTGAACCACGAGTTCTCGCCCCACACCGTCCCGTACCGGGCGAACATGTGGGCGCTGCGGGCACTGGGGGTGCGGCGGATCTTCGCGCCGTGCGCGGTCGGCAGCCTGACGCCCGATCTGGGGCCCGGCGCGATGGTGGTGCCCGATCAGCTCGTCGACCGCACCAGCGCCCGCCCCGACACCTACTTCGATTCCGGTGGCATCCACGTCGGGTTCGCCGATCCGTATTGCGCGACGCTGCGCGAGGCCGCGACGGTCCTTCCCGGCGTCGTCGATGGCGGCACGATGGTGGTGATCCAGGGGCCGCGGTTCTCGACGCGCGCGGAGAGCCGGTGGTTCGCCTCGCAAGGCTTCACCCTGGTGAACATGACGGGGTACCCCGAGGCCGTTCTCGCGCGTGAGCTGGAGATGTGTTACGCCGCAATCGCCTTGGTGACCGATCTCGACGCTGGCATCGAGACGGGCGCCGGCGTGAAGGCCGTCGACGTCTTCGCCGAGTTCGAGCGCAACCTGGTGCCGTTCAAGCAGTTGGTCCACGAGGCGATCGCGGGTGTCACCCAGGAGCGCACCTGCACGGACTGCCTGCCGCACGAGGGCATGAAGCTACCGATCGAACTGCCGTGAGAGTTCTGGTCACCGGCGCCGCGGGATTCATCGGCAGCCGGGTGTGTGCGGCGCTGGCCGCTGCGGGCCACGAGGTGGTGGCGATCGATGCCATGCTGTCCGCCGCGCACGGCGACGTCGCCACCCCACCGGAGGGCGTGTTGGAGGTCGACGTGCGGGATGCGTCCGGGTTGGCGTCGCTGCTGCCCGGTGTCGACGTGGTGTGTCATCAGGCGGCCGTGGTGGGGGCCGGGGTGGACGCGTCCGACGCGCCGAACTACGGCAGCCACAACGACTTCGGCACGACGGTGCTGCTCGCGGAGATGTTCGCGGCGGGTTGTCGAAGGCTGGTGCTGGCATCGTCGATGGTGGTGTACGGCCAGGGTGGTTACGACTGTCCGGAGCACGGCTCGGTCGATCCGCTGCCGCGCACCCGCGAGGATCTCGAGGCGAACGTCTTCGAGCACCGCTGTCCCGTCGGCGGCGAGGAACTGCGCTGGCGATTGGTGGGGGAGGATGCCCCGTTGCGGCCGCGCAGTCTGTACGCGGCGAGCAAGACCGCGCAGGAGCACTACGCGCTGGCGTGGGCCGAGGCGACGGGTGGGTCGGCGGTGGCGTTGCGCTACCACAACGTCTACGGCCCGCTCATGCCACGCGACACCCCGTACTCCGGGGTCGCGGCGATCTTCCGGTCGGCCATCGAAAGAGGCCAACCGCCAAGGGTTTACGAGGATGGCGGCCAGATGCGTGACTTCGTTCACGTCGACGACGTGGCGGCGGTCAACGTGGCGGCGGTCGGTGCGGACGTGGTCGGTTTCGCGGCGTTCAACGTCTGTTCGGGGCGGCCCATCTCGATCATGGACGTCGCGACGAGGATCTGCACGGCCCGCGGGGGGCTGCCGCCCGTCGTCACGGGCCAGTATCGCAGCGGCGACGTCCGGCACATCGTGGCCGATCCGGCCGCGGCGGCCGAGGTGCTCGGCTTCCGTGCGGCGATCGATCCGGCCGACGGCCTTGAGGAGTTCGCGTTCGCGCCGCTGCGCGGCTGACTCCCCGCAGCAGCGGAGATGGCCGCGACGTGCCACCGCCCGGGTGAATACTGGCGGGGTGAAACTCGACATCTGTCAACAGTTCGGCATCGACTTCCCGTTGTTCGCGTTCAGCCACTGCCGCGACGTGGTCGCCGCCGTCACCAACGCGGGTGGTTTCGGCGTCCTTGGGGCGACGGCGTACTCGCCGGATCAGCTCGACAAGGAGCTGACCTGGATCGACGACCACGTCGGCGGCAAGCCGTACGGCGCCGACATCATCGTGCCCGCCAAGTTCGAGGGCAAGGGCGAGAACCTGTCGCGCACCGAGTTGACCGATCGGATTCCCGAGGAGTACCGGGATTTCGTGGCCCGGCTGTTGACCGAGCACGGCATCGAACTGGACGCCGCGCCGCGCCTCGGGGGGTCGTCGCTGACCGGCGACGCCGGCGAGGAATTGCTACGGGTGGCGTTGAGCCATCCGATCAAGCTGATCGCCAACGCACTCGGCGTGCCCCCGGACTACATGCTCGAGGCCGGTCGTGAACACGGGGTGCCCGTCGCCGCCTTGGTGGGCGCCAAGGAGCACGCGGTCAAGCAGGTCACGGCGGGGGTTGACCTCATCGTCGCGCAGGGCACGGAGGCGGGCGGACACTGCGGCGAGGTAACCACGCTGGTCCTCATTCCCGAAGTGCTTGAGGCGCTTTCGGCCATGGACAGTGACATCCCGGTGCTGGCGGCGGGCGGGATCGTGACCGGCCGTCAGATGGCCGCTGCCGTGGCGCTGGGTGCGGACGGCGCGTGGACGGGGTCGGTGTGGCTGACCACCGAGGAGGCCGAGACGGCGCCGCACACGGTGGCCAAGATGCTGGCCGCCACGTCCCGCGACACCGTCCGCTCCGCGGGCCGCACGGGTAAGCCGTCGCGCCAACTGGTCTCGGACTGGACCAACGCGTGGGCGCCGAATCCCGGTGGGCAGAAGCCGCTTCCGCTTCCGCTGCAGTCGATGCTGGTCGAGCCGACTCTGCGGCGCATCGACAAGCTCGCCGCCAGCGGCCATCCTGGCGCGCAGGAGCTGGCCACCTACTTCGTCGGGCAGGGCGTCGGGCTGATGAACAAGGTGAAGCCCGCGCGCACCGTGGTGCTCGAATTCATCGAGGACTACCTCGCCGCCGCCCAGCGGCTTGGCGACTCCGTCCCAGACTAGCCCGCGAGATTGCACTGGCGCAGCGGAAGTGCGAGAAGGTGCCTGCGTGGCTGCAATCTCGCGGGTTATTCGCCCGCCAGCGGGAGCCGCACCTCGA
>NZ_JBEVLO010000355.1:0-4526 GCF_040509115.1 Mycobacterium sp.
CACCTGCCGCCTGTTCAATGTGGCCACGTGGTATCGCTCACCGGCCTCACCTCCCCGCAGCCGAGCCTATGCCTCGAGCGGTGGGGTGTCCACGTTTTCCTTCGCCAGCCATCGTCAATTACAGCTAACAAGCGCCATGGGACGCAGGCGTAGCCGCCACCAGCGCTGGAATCTGACTCATTGCAAACGCGCGGTCGCTTCCGAAGCGAGCGTTCCGTTATGCCAAACGGCTCTATCCGTTGTCGGGTGAGCCTATTATCGAACCAGCATCGCGACCGCGACCGCACCGCAAGCAGGCTTGGAAATCCCCAGATCAGCACACCGAATCATCGAGCGGGCACGGGGACTTCGGGTCAGGACCCGTGGGCCACGTCCGCGAAGGAGCAATGGGATGAACGTCTTCCGCAAGCTCGGCACCGCTGTCTCCGCACGGGCTCGCGCGCGTCGCGCGGCGAGGTTCAGGGAGTCCTTCTCGCTATCGTCCCCGACGCGCATCCTCGACCTCGGATCGGAGACGGGGGCAAACATTCACGCCGTGCTCGAAGGCACCCACGTGCGGCCGGAGAACGTCCACATCGCCGACATCGACCACGAAGCCATCGAGCTGGGACGCCAGCGCTACGGCTTCGTACCCGTGCCCATCGACGAGTCCGGCCGCCTACCCTTCCCCGACCGCTACTCCGACATCGTGTACTGCTCGTCGGTGATCGAGCACGTGACCGTGCCGAAGGCTCGCGTCTGGGAACTACGCAGCGGCGTGCAATTCCGACGGGAAGCGCGAGAAAGCCAGCGCGCCTTCGCCGCTGAAGTGCGCAGATTGGGCCGACAGTACTTCGTCCAAACTCCATACCGGCACTTCCCGGTCGAGAGCCACAGCTGGCTGCCCTTCGTGGCATGGTTGCCGCGGCGCGCGCTGGTGCCGCTGCTCGGATTGACCAATCGCTTCTGGGTCAAGCACACCAGCCCCGACTGGTATCTGCTCGATCGCGCCGAAATGGCAAGCCTTTTCGGCGACGCCCGCATCGTGAGCGAGCGTCTCTTCCTGATGACGAAGTCGCTGATGGCCGTGCGGTCGGGCCTCGACGGACGTTCTGCGGCGTAGAACCCGGTGCGGTGAGCTCAAGCAGGTGCCGCCCTGCTCTCGGAGCCAATTACCCTGACATAGTCAGGCTTTGAACGTGATGCTGGCAGGCTCGACGCCGTCGAGGAAGATCCGCGCCCAGACGTCGAGGGTCAGCACACTCCAGAGCTCCTTGCCGAAGTCATAGCGACCGGCCCGGTGCAGTGCGAGTGCCCGGCGGACTCGCTCAGGGTCCACCATGGGGTCGGGCCGCGCTTCTGGTCCCAAGATCGTGCGCTCCAACGCATCGCCAAGCGTGCCGCGAAACCACGATCCCACCGGTACGGCGAACCCAACCTTCTTGCGTGACAGGAGCGAAGCGGGGAGGCGCCGACGAGCGACCTCGCGGATCACGATCTTCGTGTGACGCGGTGAGGCCTTGAGGTTCCCAGGTAACCGGGCCGCATACTCGGCCAGATCGTGGTCCAGGAGCGGCATCCGCCCCTCGATCGACGCGGCCATCGTCATCTTGTCGCCGCGTACCAGCAGGTTGTCGACCAGATACGTCTCGACGTCCAGCGCAAGCATCCGGTCGAGGGGGTCGAGGCCGCCGTCGAGGTCGGCGTCGATGTCGGCGAGCGCCGAATCGAGCGGCCGCACGCCGTTGGTCGACAACCCCGCCAGGCGGTCGGCACCGAACCAGGCCGGCCAGCGCTCGCCCCGGTCCGCTGTCGCCAGGGCGCCGACGGCCATTCGAGCCCGTCGCGGCAGCCGATGCCAGCCCGCCATGGCGTGCAGCCGGTGCTCACCGACCAGGGCACGCGCGGGTCGCCCCGCACGGTCCAGGAGAGCGTCGACACGGTATTTCGGGTATCCGCCGAACAACTCATCGCCCCCCTCTCCCGACAGGACCACCGTGACGTGCTCGCTCGCCATCCGCGACAGCGCCAGCAGAGGGATCTCCGATGGCTCGGCCAGCGGTTCGTCGCGGTGCCAGACCGCCGCGGGCATCAGCCGGAGGAACTCGTCAGGTCCAAGTCGGGTCTCGTGATGGCGCGTGCCAAAGGCTTGCGCCGTTGAACGGGCGGCCGGTAGCTCGTCGCTCGTCCAACCCTCGTCGAAACCGATTGAGAAGGTGCGTACGGGCTCGTCCATCAGTTCCGACATGAATGACAGGACCGTGCTCGAGTCGAGACCACCAGACAGGAAGCAGCCCAGCGGCACGTCGCTGACGAGCCGCCGTTCGACCGCGGTCCTCATGAGGTCCTCGACCTCCGCGGCGGCGTCGGTGAGCGTGATCGCCGGCTTCGGGTCGTACCGCAGCCGCCACCAACGCTGGACGTCGAATTCATCGTCGCTGATGACCATCTTGTGGCCGGGGGGGAGCTGACTCACTGACCGAAAGAGCGTCCGGGGCGCCGGGACATAGCGCAGCGCAAGGTAATCCTGCAGAGCGGCGTCGTCGAGATCAGCGGACACACCTGCGGCCAAGAGAGCCTTGATCTCGGAACCGAACACGACTTCGCCACCACGTCGTGAGTAGTACAGGGGCTTCTTGCCGAACCGGTCCCTGGCGACGAGCAGTCGGCGGCGGCCCTCGTCCCATAGCGCAATGGCGAACATGCCAGCGAGGCGGTGGAGCATGTCGTCGCCCCATTGCTCGTAGCCGTGGACGAGAACCTCCGTGTCACAACGGGTGGCGAAGCGGTGGCCCCGATGCTCGAGTTCGTCACGCAGCTCGCGGAAGTTGTAGATCTCGCCGTTGAAGACGACTGCGACCGAACCGTCCTCGTTGAAGATCGGCTGGTCGCCGCCGGCCAGGTCGATGATGGCCAGGCGGCGCATCCCGAGGGCGAGGCCCGGCCTGTCGAATCGCCCATCGCCGTCCGGGCCACGGTGGACGATGGCATCGAGCATGCGGTCGATACGTCCCTGAGCAGGCGTAGCACCGACGCCGCTCCAAATGCCGCAGATGCCACACATCAGAAGGCCACGCGTCTTCCCCGACGTTCGCGGCCACGCCGCGGGCGCGAGGCGCGGCTAGCAGCGACGATGGAGCCCCATGCGCGGCCGATCCATGTCATGGCTCAACTCTCGCGAGGCACGGAAAGCTCCGCGCGGCTAAGGATTCGGTCACGATGCAGGGCTTATCGCATGGCGTCGCTGTGCATCGGCCACGAATGCGGCGAACGTCGGGGCGTACTCGGGCAGGAGCATGGTGTCCTTGTCGCAATCGTCGGGCCCGACGAACACCGTGCTGCTCGCGACGTGCCGGCTCCATCGCAACGGATGGGCCCACGAACGCTTCGACGACTCGCAGGCGATCATGAAGTCGACGTGGCTACGCAACGGCGCCGGCGAATACGCGCGGACCGCGGCCATGGTCGCCCTCTCGACGCCGTCGCGTCGAATCAGCGCGGGATCGACGACCTCTTCTTGGGGCAGCGCCCTGCGGGCGCGTTCGGCAACATAACGCGCACGCTCGGCGGCGGACATCGTGCGCATCGCGCGAGCACTTGTCACGAATCGGCTTGTGTAGTCCCGGGTCTGAGCTACCTTCCAGTTCAACGGGCGACGGTACGAGCTGTAGTATGGTGCGCCGAACAGAATGAGGTTCGTGACATCGGCGCCGGAGTCCAACAGCTCGCGCGCAAGCTCGAATGCGATCGTGCCGCCGGCGCAGAATCCGGCGATCGTGATGGGCCCGACGGGGCGGAACGAGCGGATCTGCTCCGCGAAATGGCGCGCCATGTCTTCGACGCGCGTCAGCGGTTCGCCATCCTCGTCGATTCCGGGCGGCTGCAGGCCGAAGAAGGGCTGATCCGGACCGAGATGCAGCGCGAGTGCGCGATAAGCGAATACGTCGCCGTTGTGCCCGCCCAAGGCGAAGATCGGGGTTCGCGTTCCGCCCGTTTCGAGCGGCACGATCGCGCGCTGTTGCTCGGTGAGCTGCATCGCCTCGCGCAGGAACGCGACGCACTCGCCGCGATCGACCGGACGGTACGTTCGCTCACCGTCGGACGGGGCGGCCACCGCGAGGGTCTGCTGATCGGCCTGCGTCGGAATTGCTGGGACACGAGCTGCCGCCACCCCGGGCCGAACGCCGAGCATCTCGAGCTGCCGCGAGATGAGCGCGAGCTGCTGCGTGATGCTTGCGAGCGAGCCGGCGTCGAGATGTTGTGCAGCGTTTGGTATCTCGGCGAGGTACTGCTCGGTGGGGGCCGGTGCCGTAGCCGGCACCACGTCGTCGGGCAGGGTCGGCAGGATTCGCTCGACCAACAGGTTCAACGTCGGGACGTCGTCGAGCAGCGTGCGCAGGGTGATCTCGGTCGCGAACTCCTTCTGCAGTGCGCTGGCCGCCTGCGTCAAGAACAGCGAGTCGAAGCCGATGTCGACGAAGGTGGTATCGGGGGTGAGAATCGCTGGATCGACGCCGGAGAGATCGGCGAACACCGTTTGCAGGCGC
>NZ_JBEVLO010000356.1:0-3473 GCF_040509115.1 Mycobacterium sp.
GCGAGCAGTTGTGCGTTCGGGGTGACGAAGTACACCTTGCCGTTGGCCACCGCGCAGCCGCGGTTGACGTTGCCACAGCAGAGCGAGACGTCGAACGGCACTGCGTGCTTGTAGCGCCACAGCAGCTCGCCCGACACCGCATCGAGAGCCCAGAACCAGCCGTCCCAACCGGTGACGAACATGACGCCGTCCACGATCAGCGGGCATGCCTCGAACGCATAGGTCGAGGAACCCGCGATGTGACCGGCGGAGCCGGCCTGGAAGATCCATGCCGGGCTGAGGCTCTTGACGTTTCCGCTGTTGATTTGGTCCAGCAGGCTGTACCGCTGACCGTCGTACGCACCGTAGTAGGTGAGCCAGTTCTGTGATTCCGAACGCGCATCGAGCAGACGTTCGGAGTTGACGTCATCCGTTACCGCAGGTGCGCTTCCAGGGATGGCGCTCAGTGCGGAGTGGGGGATCGCGTCCCCGGCCTCCACGTATTCAACCTTGATGTTTTCGTCGGAAATGTCTGGGACAACAGTCATTTTGGGTTTCCTCCTACGGGCGTGGCTGGTCGGGACGGTCGAGACGGGCTTCCGGCGGCACCTCGCCGAGCACGACGATGGCGGCGGTGAGTCCCCGACCTTCGTCGTTGCCACCTGGCGAGCTGTACCAGTAGAAGCCCGGACCGTCCAAGGTCAGCGTCGCCTTGCCCCTCGAATGGTTGAGCAGCCCGAGGAACTGCTTGTCGCCATTGCTGGGGAACAACGCAGAGTGCGTGTTCTTGTCATCGTTGATGACCGTGAGCTCAATCGAGCCACCGTGCGGCATGACCAAGACGGCCGGCTCCCAGCCGCCCGAGTCCTCCAGGATCGTCAGGGTGCCCTCCATCGTGCCGTCGTCCCGCTCGGTGGCCCGCGCGATTGAGCCAGTTCCGAGCATTCGGCCGATGGTCGCCCTGTTCTGCGCATTCAGGCCGAGCTCGGTCAACAGGTCTTCTCGTTCTTCAGTGATCGTCATTGGACCTCACCTCCTCATCAGTGAAACGTCATTGTTCGTTGTGTGGAATGCGAAAGTCCTCCGAGGCGGCTCGCATTCACGTCCAATTCGCCGAATCCCAAATTGCTGAATCCGGTGAGCCGAAACTCTGGCTGCTGTGCATGCATCCTCGGCTCCATTTGGGCGGTCACATCTCGATTTGAACTTCTGCGGTCGCCGAATGGCTTCACTCACCCGAGCGCCTGTTTCGAGTCTGTAACTAATCGAACGATAGGTTTGGTCGACCGCTTCGTACAGGCGTTACCGCAGGGCGGTCGTACATCGCCGTTCGCACCCCACTAGGCGCCGTTCGTAGTGATGCCTGTCACATCCAAGAGGAGCGGGCGGTGCGGGACCGGCACCGTGAGATGCCTAGGAGCTGCTCGTTTGCTGCGAGACCGGGCAAGCGTCGACGCCGTGCGCCCGCCGGAGTCGGATTCACAGACCTTGGCGACGCCGTCCATCTCTCACCCCAAAAGGGGCACGCTTTGGCGGAGGAGTTCGACAACGAATGCGGCGGATTTGGGGAATGGCCAATTCACCGCCGAGAAAGAACACCCCCGAGAAGAACACCGCCGAGAAGAGCACCGCCAGGGCGGAGGCGTTGAATCAGAGCCGGTCGAACAAGTCGAGAGTCATGACCTTGTCCCACGCGGCGACGAAGTCACCGACGAACTTCTCCCGACCGTCTTGGCTCGCATAGTCCTCCGAAATGGAGCGCAACACGGGGTCGGCCAAGAAAGCGAGGTCGGCGCTACTGGCAATCCCCTTGACCTCGCAGGTGTCCCTGTCGCGGCCCTCATACGTTGCCATTCCGGCGATGCAGGCCGCCGTGGGTGCCCACTCGGTGTCCACGTCGAGCAGGTTGACGAAGAACTCGTTGGTCAGCGTGCCCGGCGTCGAGGTGAGGACGCCCAGGAGCGACCCACCGTGGTTGCCGCCGAGGACGCGCAACCCACCGAGCAGCACCGTCATCTCGCGGGCACCGAGGGTTAGCTGACTCGCGCGGTCGATGAGCAGTTCCTCCGCCGGAAGGCGATTGCCCGTGCCGTAGTAGTTCCGGAATCCGTCCGCAGTCGGTTCCAGCGCCGAGAACCACTCGACGTCGGTCCACTCCTGCGTTGCGTCCGTACGCCCCCGCCGGAAGGGGACTTCGATGTCGTGCCCCGCCTTGGCGGCGGCGTGTTCGATCGCGGCGCACCCCCCGAGCACGATGAGATCGGCAAGCGAGATCTTCTTGCCCCCGCGTTGGGAATCGTTGAAGCGAGCGCGAATTCGCTCCAGGGTGGCCAATACGGCGGCAAGCGCCTCTGGCTCGTTGGCCTCCCAACCGCGCTGCGGTTCGAGACGGATGCGCGCGCCGTTGGCACCACCGCGCTTGTCACTGTTTCGGAATGTCGAGGCCGAGGCCCACGCCGTGGACACGAGCTGCGCCACCGACAGACCCGACTCGAGGATCTGACGCTTGAGCGCGACGATGTCGTCGGCATCCACGAGTTCGTGATCGACCTCTGGGACCGGGTCCTGCCAGATCATTCGTTCGGACGGGACCTGCGATCCGAGATAGCGCTGGATGGGGCCCATGTCGATGTGCATGAGCTTGAACCAGGCCCGCGAGAACGCGTCCGCAAGCTGGTCCGGATTCTCCAGGAAACGCCGTGCGATCGCCTCGTATCGCGGATCCTCCTGCAACGCGAGGTCGGTGGTGAGCATCGTAGGAGCGTGGGTCTTCGATGGGTCGTGAGGGTCTGGGATGGTGCCCGCTCCCGCACCGTCGCGCGGGATCCACTGCCACGACCCGCCAGAGCTGAGCTCCACTTCCCACTCGTAGGCGAACATCGTCTCGAGGAAGCTGTTGTCCCACTTCGTGGGCGTGGGCGTCCAGATCCCCTCCAGCCCACTGGTGACGGTGTCCGCGGCATTGCCGGTGCCGTGAGTGCTCACCCAGCCCAGACCCATGGCCTCCAAGGGCGAGCCTCCGGGTTCGGGACCGAGGCAGCTGCTTGGGGCGGCCGCACCATGGGACTTGCCGAACGTATGCCCACCCGCGATCAGCGCTACGGTCTCCTCGTCGTTCATCCCCATCCGACCGAACGTCTGGCGGATGTCGCGCGCGGATGCCCTCGGGTCGGGCACCGTGGCCGGGCCCTGCGGGTCGACGTAGATCAGACCCATCTCGGTGGCCGCCAATGGGCATTCGAGATCCCGGACGCCACTGTGCCGTTCGTCGGCGAACCACTGGCTCTCCGAACCCCAGTAGGTCAGATCCGGTTCCCAGACCTCCTCCCGACCGCCTGCGAACCCGAACGTCGCCAAGCCCATCGACTCCAGCGCACGATTGCCCGCGAAGACCATCAAGTCGGCCCACGAGATCTTGCGGCCGAACTTCTTCTTCACCGGCCACAGGAGTTGGCGCGCCTTGTCCAGGTTGCGATTGTCCGGGAAGCCGTTCA
>NZ_JBEVLO010000357.1:0-4492 GCF_040509115.1 Mycobacterium sp.
GGTGTCGACGACGTCGAAACCCGTCTTGCCGATGACGACTCCCGCGACGAGCTCACCGACGATGACGGGGATCCTCAGGTGCGGCACGGCGGTGAGCAGTGGGCCGGCCATGCCGATCACGACCAACAGGGCCAGGGTGTGAAACCCGAAGTGCGACATGTCAGTCGGTCACGATTGCCAGGACACCAGACGACACGGAATGGGGGTGTTCTCGTCGGTGAGGTAGCTCGCGCACACGCGGTGGTATCCGTCGGCGATCTCCAGTGCGATGCCGTCGAGCACTTTACCGCGCACCAGCAGAATCGGTGAAAGCCGCTTACCCGCAGCGATCTTCGCGAGATCGGTCTTCACGCGCGGGTTCGAGTCGGCCAGCAGCGTCAGCCGTGCCGCGCGCAGGATGTCCTTGGCCTTGCGCAGTACCGGCTCAGCCGTCTTGAGGGCGTCGACGGTCTTGGCCACTGCGTCGGCCTCGGCGACCAGACTCAGGTAGTCCGCTGCGGCGTCGTAGTCGTGATCCTCTGGGGCATCGAGCCACTTGACCGCCATCCGGACACGATAAACCGGGCGGCTGTCAGGGGGACGTCACCGCGCGGCACCACAAGAACGGCAGCCTCGCCCGCTGAGAACTCGAGGGTTTTCCCCGATTCGTGAAGCCTGGCGCCGGGCCTATCGTTTGAAGGGTCGGAAACGTCGGGGGGCGACGCCGACGCGAGGGGTCGGGGGATGCGATGGCCACTACCAGTTCCACCAGCCATCCGGGTGCACGCGCGGCGGCGCTGCCAAACTCCGCCGATGCCCGCGTCGAATCGGCGTTGTGCGCCATGACGCTCGACGAGCTGGGCCGGTTGCAGGACGTCCTGCTGGACCAGCTCAAGATGGGGCTGCCGTCGACCGCCCAGATCACCAAGGCCATCGAACTCCAGAACACCGAGGTGGCGGCCTGGTTCCGTTTCCGCGAGGCGCCCGGGGAAGCCGTGAAGGTGGTGATGCTGCTCAGTGCTCTCGCGGTCGCGACGGCCTGGCAGACGCATCGCGGCACGCCCGCTCCTGCCCTGCGGCTCCAGAACGCCATCGCCAAGGTCCGCGAGTACCACGTCTACATGCTGCCGATCCCGCGTAGCGGCCCGTGCTTCTGCGGCAGCGGGGCCCGATTCCGGGCCTGCCACGGCAAGCCGCCGGTCGCTGCGCCCGCCGTCTGACTAGGCGCTGATCCAGTTGCCGTGGAAGCCGAACGGCACGCGGTGCGGCAGCTTGATCGTGGCCACCGGGGCACCGGCGAAGTCGGCGGCGTCCAAGATGACCAGGTCGCTGCCGTTGCGCGCTGGGTCGTAGACGTAACCGAGGTAGTAACCGTTGCCCTCGTCGGCGGGTCCGGTCGAGGGGACGAAGACCGCCTCCCCTGGAACACCAGGCGAGGCCGCGGTGCCGAAGGCGTGTTCGACGGAGTTGCCGGTGACGAGGTCTTGGCGTACGAGCTTGTCGCCGCCCACCGATACGGCGTACCGCGCCTGCAGCCCGGCGAGCCGGTCGTCGATTCTGGGGAACTCGACCACGTGCTCGTCGAGCTGCTGCTCGCTGACGGTGCCCCTGGCCAGATCGATCGTCCAGGTCCACATCACCGCGTTGGCATCGAAACCGCCGCTGTGCCGCCACAATTCGGGGTAGCGGGCCGCCTGGATGACGATGGAATTGCCCGTGTCATATGCGTTGGCGACGTGGAAGACGTAGCACGGGTCGATCTCGAACCAGCGGATCGGGCCGTAGGGGTCGTCGCGGCGCAGCACGCCCAGTCGGGCGCCGTACTCGTCGCTCCATCGGTAGGGCATGTCCCCGCCGCCCTTGGTGGCGATGTCGAGGTCGAACACGATGGGCAGGTCCATGAAGATCACGTGGTCGGCGGTCAGCGCGAAGTCGTGCATCATCGTCAGGGCCTTGACGTCGACCGGACGATTGATGGTCAGTTCGCCGTTGGCGTCCACCCGGTGGTAACTCACGTGCGGGTCGAACAGGTTGCCGTACCCGAAGAAGTGCATCTCGCCGGTGGTAGGGCAGATCTTGGGGTGGGCTGTCATCGAGTCGACGAGCTTGCCGCCGAAGTCGTAGGCGCCGATGGTCTCCAGGTCGTTGGTGACTTCGTAGGGCAGCGATGACTCGACCAACGCCAAGGTCTTGCCCGCGTGGTTCACGACGTGGGTGTTGGCCTTCGCGGACCGCAGGTTGCGGGTGCCGTCGGCGTTGTAGATCGGGAAGTCTTCCTCGAAGGAGTCGGTGCGCACCCATCGGTTGCGGTACCAGGCGGCTCGACCGTTCTCGACGCGGATGCCGTGGAGCATGCCGTCGCCGCTGAACCAGTGTCCGGTGGCCTCACGTGGGTTGGGCCCGTTGCGCAGGTACCAGCCGTCGAGTTCTGGCGGGAGGGATCCCTCGACGACCAGGTCGAATTCGGTGAGTTCGTCTTGGACGGGGGCGTAGTTGCCGCGCTGATAGAACGTGCCGGTGCCGAAGAGTTCGGACTCCTGCACGGCGGTGGTCTCGGTGTCGGTGTCGGACATGTCGCGTCTCCCTGGGCAGTTGGGTGGTCTCGTTCGCGCTGCCTCCACAATGACACTCCAGACATGACATGTCAATAGTGGAATGTTGGTCGTCGTCAGCCTCGGCGCGCGAAACGTAGGAGGATGAGTCGATGTCAGCCCGCCGCCACTCCGCGCTGCTCTTCAAGTTGGCGGTCCACCGCGGGGGCGGCTCGCAGCAGAGCATCGTCGACGAGCTTCGCCGGGTGATCCTCGACGGCGCCGTGCCACCGGGAACCCCCATCCCGGTCAGCGAGGTGGCCGATCTGTTCGGCGTCAGCCACATCCCGGTCCGCGAAAGTCTGAAGACGCTGACCGGTGAGGGACTCGTCGCCCATCAGACCAACATCGGATACGCCGTCGCGCAGTTGACGGCCAGCGAACTCGCCGAGATGTACATCGTGCGCGAGACGCTGGAATCCGCTGCGCTGGCCGCGGCGGTCACCCGCGCCACCGACGCCGAGCGCGCCTACGTCACCGACGTCAACCGGCTGCTGGAACTCGCAGTGACAGAAGACGATCCGCAGGCGTATCACCGCCAGAGCCGGCTGTTCCACATGGGCCTGACGCGCCCGTCGGGCATGCTGCGATTGATCCACATGCTCGAATCAGCCTGGAACATCACCGAACCCGTGCAGGTGATGGTTCACGTCGAACACTCCCAACGCGCCAGCCTGCACGAAGACCATCGGGAACTGCTCGACGCCTTCCTGTCCCGCGACGTCGACCGCCTGCTGGCGTCCAGCGCCGCACACCATCGCAGGCTGAACGAGGTGGTGGCCACGCTCCCCGCAGATACCGGCCTCATCGTCGAGGACGACGACTAACGTCGACGAATAACGTCGACGAATAACGTCGACGAATAACACTGAAGACCGCGTCGTGAGGGCATGACGCGACAAAGATATATTTTCGCCGCAACGGTCCCGCAACAACTCGCCGCTAGCTTTCCTCCATCGCATTGCATCATTTGCACGCAGATCAGGAGCTAGCAATGACAGACGTCAAGGAACCACCCCCGAGCGCCGTGATCGGCGCCGGCGACATCGTCGAGGCCGCAGGGCATCCCGTCGGCGGCGGGCTGATCAAGGAGCACTACGACCCGCGGCTGACCAACGAGGACCTGGCGCCGCTGGCCAAGCAATCGTGGTCGACGTACAACATCTTCGCGTTCTGGATGTCCGACGTGCACAGCGTCGGCGGTTACGTGACCGCGGGCAGCCTCTTCGCCCTCGGCCTTGCCAGCTGGCAGGTGCTCATCGCCCTGTTGGTGGGCATCGTCATCGTCTACTTCCTGTGCAACCTCGTCGCCAAGCCGAGCCAGCAGGCAGGCGTTCCCTACCCAGTGGTGTGCCGCAGCCCGTTCGGCGTGCTCGGCGCCAACATCCCGGCGATCATCCGTGGCCTGATCGCCGTGGCGTGGTACGGCATTCAGACCTACCTGGCCTCTGCCGCGCTGGACGTCGTGCTGCTCAAGCTGTTCCCCGGCTTGGCGCCCTACGCCGACGTCGACCAATACGGTTTCACCGGCCTGTCCCTGCTTGGCTGGTGCAGCTTCACCCTGCTGTGGATCCTCCAGGCGGCGGTGTTCTGGCGCGGCATGGAGTCCATCCGCAAGTTCATCGACTTCTGCGGACCCGCCGTCTACGTCGTGATGTTCATCCTGTGCGGCTACCTGTTGTGGAAGTCCGGATGGCACGTCAGCCTGTCCCTCGGTGGCGAGAAGAAGGGCAACTCGCTGGTCATCATGCTCGGCGCGATCGCGCTGGTGGTGTCCTACTTCTCCGGCCCCATGCTGAACTTCGGTGACTTCGCCCGCTACGGCAAGAGCTACCAGGCCGTGAAGAAGGGCAACTTCCTGGGCCTCCCGGTCAACTTCCTGGTGTTCTCGCTGTTGGTCGTCGTCACGGCCGCCGCGACGG
>NZ_JBEVLO010000358.1:0-3214 GCF_040509115.1 Mycobacterium sp.
GCCTGGCGTGCTCAAGCCGCCCGCGCTGATCACCGCCGCCGCGGCCGACTGCACGGCCCGAAGCCCCCGGCGGCCACCACGGTGCAGGATGCACGTGTCGTCGAGGTGGGCGATGAGCGCCAGCAGCGCATCCTGGTGTGCGGTGTCGTCGTCGGCACCCGCGCACCGGGCCCGACGCAGCGTCGGCAGTGCGTGGCGGGTGACGTGAGGGAAGCCCGATTGCGCCTCCCCCAGCGCACCATGCGCGCCGAAGCGGTGTCGCGCAGCGGCGCCGTGCGACATTCGGTCGCTTGCCACCAGCGCCGGGTCGGGGATCGAGGCAAGCCGTCCGGCGAAGTCGGTGATCTCCACGATTCCGCCGCCCCGCGCTGCACCGGCGCTCAGGAGGCCGAGGGCCCACAGCGCCCCGCGGTGGGTGTTGACGCCTCCCGTCGCGGTCAGCATGTGCTGCTCACCGACGCGACCGATGACGCCGATCAGTGCACGTAGTTCAGTCCCCAAGTCGAGAGTGGTTGCCGCCCAAGCACATTCTGCAAAGGCGAGGTGCAGCGCATCCGCCGAGTCGTGCAGCATGGCGAGTGACATGTCGGCGTGCGTCCCTGGGCCCCGTCCGTCGACGAGCCCGGGCTTGGGGGTCAGGTCGGCTTCGTCGTGCAGCACTGCGACGGCCAGGTCGGCGATGGCCAGGGCGTCCAGAGTCGTTGGAGTGGACAGTATTGCGGTCATCGCGATCACCAATCCCTGAACTTCGACGGTGGTTCGTAGAGGCCGCCCGACCAGGCCACGAGATCCTCGATGCTGCGGGCGGCGAGCAGCGAGCGGTTGGCCAGGCGCGTCTCGACCTTGAGGTCCTCTGGGAACGCGACGAGTCCGTCGCGGCGCAACGACTCGGTGCGCTTGGCCTCGGCGGTCCGTCCCACCGGGGTGACGCCCGCGACCGCGGCCAGCGCATCGCGGCGATCGGCCAGCGAGGGCGCCTTGTAGAGATAGGCAACGCCCTCTTCCGTGACGACGTGAGAGACGTCGTCGCCGTAGATCATCACGGGCGGCAGCGCCATGCCCGCGTCCTTCCCGACCTCGACCGCGTCGAGCGTCTCGACGAACGTCGGCACCCCGCCCGCCCGGAACGTTTGGGCCATCTGCACCACCAGTTTTCGGCCGCGCCTGCTGGCCCCGTCGCCGGACGCGAGGTCCAGCCAGGCCGCCGACGCGTGGCGACGCCCGTGCGGGTCGTGGCCCATGTTGGGTGCGCCACCGAACCCGGACAGTCGCCCGTCGGTCACCGTGGAGGAGTTCGCGTCGCGATCGATCTGCAGCGACGAGCCGATGAACATGTCGATCGCGTATTGGCCCGCCAGCTGGGCCAGCACCCGGTTGGAGCGCAACGATCCGTCGGCGCCGGTGAAGAAGACGTCGGGTCGCGCTGCGGCATAACGATTCATCCCGGATTCGCCGCCGAAGCTGTGGATCGATTCGACCCAGCCCGATTCGATGGCGGGGATCAGGGTGGGGTGCGGGTTCAGCACCCAGTGCTTGGCGATCTTGCCCTTGAGGCCGAGTTGCTCGCCGTAGGTGGGCAGCAGCAGTTCGATGGCCGCGGTGTCGAATCCGACGACGTGGTTGAGCGACACCACCTGGTGACGTTCGTAGACCCCGCGGATCGCGATCATCGCCTTGAGGATCTCGACGTCGCCGATCTGGCGAGGGTCGCGGGTGAACAGCGGTTCCAGTGCGAAGGGTCGATCGGCTTGGACGACGAAGTCGACCCAGTCGCCGGGGATGTCGACACGGGGCAGCCCGCCGACGCCGTCGACGATCTCGTCGGCCTGCACGATCACCACGCCGTCGTGAAACGCGGCGGCCTCGGCGATCGTCGGGGTGTCCTCGGTGTTGGCCCCGGTGTAGAGATTGCCCGAACGGTCGGCCGTCGAGGCGCACAGCAGGACGACGTCCGGTGCGAGGTCGACGAACATGCGGGCGTACAGCTCGACGTAGGTGTGGATGGCGCCGATGCGCACCGTGCCGTCGGAGACCATCTGCGCGATGCGGACGCTCTGCGGGCCCGCGTAGGCCAGGTCGAGCTTGTCGGCGATGCCCCGCTCGAACAGGTCGAGGTGCTCTGGGCGCGACACCGAGGAGATCAGCATGTGCAGGTCGTGCAGCTGTTTCGGATCGCAGTCGGCCAGGGTGCGAGACAGGAAGTCGGCCTGCTTTTGGTTGTCGCCTTCGAGCGCGACGCGGTCACCCGGCCTGATCACGGCCTCCAGAAGTGCACCGAGCTGGGCGGGGTCGATTACCTTGCCGTCGGCGTGAGCGCCACCCGCGGCGACGCGTTCGGCCTTGGCGCGTCGTCGAGAATCCCAGCGGGTCGGCGTGTCCATGACGATGACTTTCCCCTTGTTCCAAAGCTTTTCAGTGCACCGAGGCGATGGCGGAGTTGATGACTGCCGTCACGGCCTCGGGATGCGAGATCAGCGTCAAGTGTGAGCCACCGTCGAAGGTGGTGATCGTGGAATGGGCGCGCTGGGCCATCGCCGTCTCGGAGTCGGGTGTGATGATGCGGTCACCGCTGCTGATGAAGTACCACGACGGGATCGTCTTCCAGGCCGCGAACTGGGACGGGGTACCGAACGCGACGGTCGATGCCGCGCGCTGGCTGGCCCACAGCTTGGTCGCGACGTCGGTCGGTAGGTCGTTGCCGAAGTCGCCCACGAAGACGTCCCTCTTCAGATACAGGTCCATGGCACCCGCGGGGGCGCCCGGGTAGGGCACGGGGTCGAACAGCTGGGCGTCGGTGTCGGTGCTCAAGACCGAGTCCTTGCCGCTGAGTTGCTTGGTGGTCTCGCCGACGTCGGGTGCCGCCGCGTCCACGTAGACCAGCGCCTTCACGTTCGGGTTGCCCTCGGCGGCGTTGGTGATCACCGATCCGCCGTAGGAGTGGCCCACCAAGACGATCGGTCCCTTGATCGTGGCGAGGAAGGCCTTGACGTATTCGGCATCGGTGGTGAGGTTCTCCAGCGGGTTGGAGATGGCACGGGCGTCGTAGCCCTCCTTTTGCAGTTCGGCGACTTCGCCGTCCCAGCTGGAGTTGTCCGCCCAGGCGCCGTGCACCAGTACGACGGTGGGCTTGACCGCGCCAGGGGCGGGCACAGGGGCAGGCGCGGTGGTGACCGTGGGTGCCGCGGCGGCGGGCGTCGGTTCCGACGTGCATCCG
>NZ_JBEVLO010000359.1:0-48153 GCF_040509115.1 Mycobacterium sp.
GCGCGCTCGAGTTGGTCGCGTTCCTCGTCGTCCTCCCAGTCGGCATCGCGTTCGGCGCCGTCATCGAGGTCCTCGTCGGCGGCCAGCAGGTACCGGTATTCCGGCGCGTCGGCCAGAAGTTCGGCGTGGGTACCGACCCGTGTGATGGTCCCCCCGTCGAGGAGGGCGACGCGATCGGCGAGCAGCACGGTAGACGCCCGGTGGGCGACGACGATGCCGGTGACCTCCCGCAGCACTCGATCCAGCGCCTCGGTGACGATCGCCTCGGTGTGCACGTCCAGCGCGGACAACGTGTCATCGAGCACGAGGATCGACGGCCCGGCCAGCAGGGCTCGGGCGAGCGAAAGCCGTTGCCGCTGACCACCGGACAAGCTCATGCCCTGCTCACCGATGCGCGTGTCGAGGCCGAACGGCAGGTCGTAGACGAACTGCGCGGCGGCGACCTCGACGGCCTGCGCGACCTGCTCGGAGGTAGCGTCCGGTCTGCCGAGCCGCAAATTCTCAGCCACGGACATCGAGAACAGCGTCGGATCCTCGAACGCGGTGGCCACCGCCTTGCGCAGCACGGGCAGTGACATCTCGCGGATGTCGCGGCCGTCGATGCGGATCGAGCCCTCCGTCACGTCGTAGAGCCGTGAGAGCAGTGCCGTCAACACGGTCTTGCCGGAACCGGTCGCCCCGACGAGGGCGATGGTCTCCCCCGGTTCGACGACCAGGTTCAGATGGCGGAGAACCCATTTCGCCGGCTCGCCGGACGCGGCCCCGTCGTCGCTGCCCGCGAAGCGGAAGCCGACGTCGACGAGCTCCAGCCGTCCGCCGCGGGGTGCGTCGATCGCGGGGCCGTCGGTGATCTCCCGTGGCGCATCGAAGATCTCGACGACGCGGTTGGCCGCCGTCATCGACTCCTGCATCATCGACAGCAGGAAGCCCAGCGACGCGATCGGCCACACCAGCGACAGCATCATCGTGATGAAGGCGACGAGCGTCCCCATGGTCACCAGACCGCTACCCGCCGCGTACGCGCCGAAGCCCAGAACGAGGATCAGGGTGACGTTCGGAATCGCTTCGAGCAGCGTCCAGAACTTCGCCGACACCGACACCTTGCCGACCTCGGTGTCGAACAGATCGCGGGCCCGCTCGTCGAACCGTCGGTAGGCGTACTCCTCGCGACCGAACGCCTTGACCACCCGCAGCCCGAGTGCCTGCTCCTCGACGTGGGTTGCGACGTTGCCCGATTGATCCTGGGACGCGCGCGAAAGCTTGGTGAACTGTCGCTGGAAGTGCAGCACGGTCGCGGTGATCGGCACGATGGACACGACGACGGCGACGCCGAGCGGCCAATACATCGCCAGCAGGATGCCCGTGACGACGACGATCTGAGTGACGTTGAGCAGCAAGAAGATCAGCCCGAAAGACAGGAACTGGCGGATGGCGCTCAGATCGTTCATCACGCGGGACAGCAACTGCCCGGACTGCCACTTGCCGTGGAACGACATCGGCAGGATCTGCAGGCGGGCATAGAGGTCCTTGCGGATGTCGGCCTCGACGCCCATCGTCGCCCGCGACACCAGCCAACGCCTGATGAACCACAGCAGCGCCTCGGAGATGCCGACCGCCAGCGCGGCGCCGCCAAGTATCCACAGACCACGCTGATCCTGGTGCCGCACCGGTCCGTCGATCACGGCCTTCGTCATCAGCGGGATGGCCACCGTCGCGACCAGGCTGAGCAAGGCGGCGACGAGCATGGCGATCCACCGCGTGCGATACGGCTTCAGGTAGGGCAGCAGCCGAAGGATGTCCGACGACGATCTGATCCGACGGGGCGGTGGCGCGACGGCAGGCTCGGAGCGGAACCCCGATTCGCGCGCGCCCATCACTTCACCCATCAGTCCCTTGTCTATCCCATCCCTGCGACGTCTATCCGATCCCTGCGACACTGCGTCGTCATCGCGAGTGGCGGTCACTCCCCCGACATCCAGGTTCCCACGCTGGACAACCGAATATCGGCTCGGTTCATGCCGGATCCTCGTGCCGGATCCGTCATGCGGCGGTCTTCTCGTCGCCGAACTGCGTCTCGTACAACTCCGCATATCGACCGCCGCGGCCCAGCAACTTGCGGTGCGTCCCGCGTTCGACGATTCGACCGTCCTCGACGACGAGGATCACGTCGGCCGCGCGGATCGTGGACAGCCGGTGGGCGATGACCAGCGAGGTGCGGCCCGCCAGCGCCTCGGCAAGCGCCTGCTGCACGGCCACCTCGGACTCGGAGTCCAATGACGCCGTTGCCTCGTCGAGCACGACCACCCGAGACCGTCCGAGCAGCAGGCGCGCGATCGTCAGGCGCTGCCGCTGACCGCCGGAGAGCCGGTATCCGCGTTCCCCGACGACGGTGTCGAGGCCATCGGGCATGTCGGCGACCACGTCGGCGAGCCTGGCCCGCCGCAAGGCGTCCCACAGTCGATCGTCGGACGCGCCGGGAGCGGCCAGCGTCAGATTCGCGCGGATCGAGTCGTGGAACAGATGCCCGTCCTGCGTGACGACGCCCACGGTGTCCTGCAGCGACGCGAACGTCACGTCGCGAACATCGGTGCCCGCCAGCCTGACCGCACCGGAGTCGACGTCGTACAACCTGGCCAGCAGCGAGGCGATGGTCGACTTGCCCGCACCGGACGAGCCCACCAGGGCCACCATCTGACCGGGCTCGGCGGTGAACGAAATGCCGTGCAGCACTTCCGCTCCGGCTCGCACGTCTCCCTCCGAGAGCACCGCGACCTCTTCGAGCGAGGCCAGCGACACCTTGTCGGCGGACGGATAGCCGAACCGGACGTCGTCGAACTCGACACCCACTGGACCATCGGGCAGCGCGAGGGCGTCGTCCCTCTCCTGGATGAGCGGTACCAGATCGAGCACCTCGAACACCCGCTCGAAACTGACTAGCGCACTGGCGATTTCGACGTGCGCGTTGGCCAGGGCGGTCAGCGGCGCGTACAGCCGGGTCAGCAGAAGCGCGAGCGAGACGATCGCACCGGCCTGCAGATGCCCGCCGATGGCTAGCACGCCACCGAGGCCGTACACCAGCGCAAGCGCGAGCGCCGACATCAACGTCAGCGAGTTCATGAACGTGGCCTGCAGCATCGAGGTCTTCACCCCGATGTCGCGGACCCGCCCGGCGCGTGCTGCGAACTCACCGGACTCGTGCACCGGATTGCCGAAGAGCTTGACCAACGTCGCGCCGGGAGCCGAGAAACGTTCGGTCATCTGGGTGTTCATCGTCGCGTTGTAGATCGCACTCTCGCGGCTCAGCGTCGCCATCGTGCGGCCGATCCGTCGGGCGGGCAGCAGGAACAGCGGCGTCAGCACCAGCGACAGCACCGTGATCTGCCAGGAGATGCTGAGCATCACCCCAAGTGTCAGGGCCAGCGTCACCACGTTGCCGACGACGCCGGAGAGCGTGTCGGAGAAGGCGCGCTGCGCGCCGATGACGTCGTTGCCCAGCCTGCTGACCAGGGCGCCGGTCCTGGTCCGAGTGAAGAACGCCACCGGCATCCGCTGGACGTGGTCGAACACCGCGGTCCGCAGGTCCAGGATCAACCCCTCGCCGATGTTCGACGACAGCCACCGCGTCAGCAGTCCGACCGCCGCCTCGGCCAGCGCCACCGCGGCGATGACGGAGGCCAGCAGCACGACGGTGCCCGGCAGGCTGAGACCCAGCATGCTTCGCGCGTCCGGACCGTGCACGATCGCGTCGACCACGCGGCCTGCCAGCACCGGCGTCGACACCGCCAGCAGGGCGCCCACCACGCTGACCAGGACGAACCAGCCGAGGCGTCGGTGGTGGCGGGCGGAGAAGCTCCAGATCCGCCTCAAGAGGGCACGGTTGGCCAGCGCGCGCAGGTCACCCCCGCGTGCGGATTTTTGCCGGTAGAGGGCCCGGCTGGCCGCATACTCCATGCTCATTTCATCACCGTAAAACCTCAACAATTGATGAGGTCAATTCATTACCCACGCTATTCATCAGAGGCGCTATACCCGTTTCTCGCCCACCAGCCCGTGACTTCGGCGCGCAAACTGTTGCTCAGCGAACGCGAGCGCGCCGAAATCACGGCTAGACGACGCCGAAGTAGCCGATCACGCCCGCCGCGGCGACGATGATCAACGGGTTGATCTTGGTGAAGACGAAGATCAGCGTGCAAAGGCCGGTCAGCGTGTAGGCCCGCCAGTCGTGGTCGGCGGCGCGGCTCATCACCAGCGAACTCGCCAGGATCAGCCCGACCGTCAGCGGCGCGAGGCCCTTCTCGACCGCGACCCGCCACTTCGACTCTTGCGCCTTCTGCCAGAACTGCGTGATGACGTACACCAGCGACGCCGCCGGAACGACCATCGCGATCGTGGCGATGACGCCGCCGAGAATCGCCGCGGGCACCCCACCGACGTGCAGACCCGCCCCGTACCCGACCATCGAGACGATCAGGATGCTCGGCCCCGGCGCCGTCTGGGAGATGGAGAACAGATCGGCGAACTGGCTGTCGGTCATCCAATGGTGCTGTTTGACGGCCTGCAGATGCATGTCGGGCAGCACCGCGTTGCCACCGCCGATCGACATCAGCGACAACGAGCCGAACATGACGATCAGCTCGAGGTACGTGCTCACGCGGGTGGCTTCCTCGGCCACGCCCACAGCAGGCTCAGCGGCGCGATGATCGCCAGCGTGACCAGCAGCGGCCAGCGCAGCAGACCGTTGAGCACGAACGCCCCCGCGAACAAAGCCACCGGGACCAACCCGTTCAGGCACTTCTGCCCCGTCTTGATCACCATCGTCAACGTCAGTGCCACCGCCGCCGCGGACGCGCCGTGCAGGACGCCCTTCACCGCGGGCACTTCCTTGAAGCTGAAGTAGAGGAACGACATCGCCAACACGAAGACCATCGGCAAGAAGCACAGCCCGACGATGGCGGCGACCGCACCGGGGATGGCCCGCATCTTGGTACCTGCGAACACCGCCATGTTCACCTGGTTGGCGCCGGGCAGGATCCGGCACATCGTCATCGCCGACAGGAACTCCGCCTCGCCCATCCACTTCTTCTCGACGACGAGGATCTCCCTCGACCACGCCGACAGCCCGCCGCCGAACGACGCCAACGCGATGTGGTTGAACGTCAACGCCAGCTCGAACAGTCCGACCTTCGCAGGTGCCGGGGTGGTCACTCGTGGGCGAGTTCCGGGTCGTGCGGGAAGTCGTCCTCGTGATGGGTCGACGGGTCCAGCGGATCCGGTGGTGAGTACGCGTGGGAGAGTTCCCAATCCGCGTCGAAGACCGCCTTCAGACGCGCGACGACGGCCGGGTCGTCGACCGTGATGCCGAGTTCACGGCGCAGGTCGAACGCACTGCGGTCGATGTTCATCGAGCCAACCAACGCGCGCTCGTCGTCGACGATCAGCAGCTTCGCGTGCACCCGGAGGTTCTTCTGCTTGTGCACCTTGGCGCCGAACCGGCGCAGCGTCCGCAGCGAGGCGAACGTGTCGAGCACGTCCCACTCACTGATGCCGTGCTTGCCGCCGCACAGCACGTGCACCTTGACCCCGCGAGCGATCGCGGCCGCCAGGTGGTCGGTGATGACCGCGTCGACGAACTTGGGGTGCTGCACGTCGATGCGGCGGGTGGCCGTGTCGATGAAGTGAGCCATGTGCGACCGGGAGCCCGAGTTGCTCCACAGCAGACCCTCGAATCCGGACGGCACCCAGTCCTGGTGGTTCCAGTCGACGTTGAACACCTCGACGATCTGCGCGACGTGCTCCGGGTCGTGGGTGATCACGCCGTAGTCGCGAGTATGCGTGAAGTACTTGAGGCACATGTTGAAGGTGGCCACCAGTGCGGCCTTCTCGTCGACGACCACCGACTTCTCGTGCGTGACGTAGAACTTCGGGCTGGCCCACTGCACGTCGATCCCCGCTGCGGCGAAGCGCTCGTGGGTCTCGTCGTTGGCCCGGTCCCCGCCCGAACGGGCCGCGTTCAGCATCACCCGGACCTCGACGCCGGCCTGCTTGCGCTCGATGACGGCGTCGATGAGGCTCTCGTCGGTGAACGTGAACTGCTTGACCAGAAGCGATGACCGCGCCGACGCGATGAACTGACGGACCGGTTCGAGCCCATCGTCGGGTTCGACGATCAGGCTGGGGCCGCTCGGCTGCACGACTGTCGAAGCTAGCACCCGCCAGCGGCTATCCGCTGCCGCCACGCGCCTCCCGCATCAGCGATGACGCATCAGGCAAGATGACCCCATGGAAATGGGAGCCGGCGCTGCACCCCGAGTACTCGTGGTGGACGACGACCCCGATGTGCTCGCCTCCCTGGAACGCGGCCTGCGACTGTCGGGGTTCCAGGTGTCCACCGCCGTCGACGGCGCCGAGGCCCTGCGCAGCGCCACGGAGACCCGGCCCGACGCGATCGTCCTCGACATCAACATGCCCGTCCTCGACGGGGTAAGCGTGGTGACGGCACTGCGGGCGATGGACAACGACGTGCCGGTCTGCGTGCTGTCGGCCCGCAGCTCCGTCGACGACCGGGTGGCCGGCCTCGAGGCCGGCGCCGACGACTACCTCGTCAAGCCGTTCGTGCTCGCCGAACTGGTGGCCAGGGTCAAGGCCCTGCTGCGGCGCCGCGGCGCGACGGCAACGTTCTCGTCGGAGACCATCGCGGTCGGCCCACTCGAGGTCGACATCCCCGGCAGGCGGGCCCGCGTGAACGGCGTCGACGTCGACCTGACCAAACGGGAGTTCGACCTCCTCGCCGTGCTCGCCGAACACAAGACCGCCGTACTGTCTCGCGCTCAGCTGCTGGAGCTGGTGTGGGGCTACGACTTCGCCGCAGACACCAACGTGGTCGACGTGTTCATCGGCTACCTGCGACGAAAGTTGGAGGCGGGCGGTGCGCCCAGGCTGCTGCACACGGTGCGCGGCGTGGGCTTCGTCCTCCGGCAGCAGTAGCACGTGAACACCCTGTCGCGCGTCTTCCGGCGGACACCGTCCCTGCGAACACGCGTGGCCTTCGCGACGGCCATCGCGGCGGCGATCGTGGTCGGCATCGTCGGCACGATCGTGTGGATCGGCATCACCAACGACCGCAAGGAGCGCCTCGACCGTCGCCTCGACGAAGCGGCGGGCTTCGCGATCCCGTTCCTGCCCCGCGGTCTTGACCAGATCCCCAAGTCCCCCAACGACCAGGACGCGATCATCACCGTGCGCAGCGCGGACGGCCAGGTGACGTCCAATTCCGACGTGACGCTGCCGGAGCTGCCCGCCGGATACGCCGACACCACCATGGACGGGCAGCGTTACCGGGTTCGCACGGTCGAGATCAGCGGCCCGCAAGGGCCGATGACGGCCGCCGTCGGCGCGACGTACGACGCGACGATCAACGACACCAACAACCTTCACCGCCGCGTCATCATCATCTGCTCGTTCGCGATCGGGGCGGCCGCGGTGGCTGGCTGGATGCTCGCGGCGTTCGCGGTACGGCCCCTCAAGCGCCTCGCCCAGCAGACCCGCGCGATCGACGTCGGCGGCGAGGCACCCGACATCGACGTGCGCGGCGCCACCGAGGCCGTCGAGATCGCCGAGGCGGTCAACGGGATGGTGCAACGCATCTGGGACGAGCAGGACCGCACCAAGGCCGCCCTCGTCTCGTCCCGCGACTTCGCCGCCGTGACGTCGCACGAGCTGCGCACGCCGCTGACCGCCATGCGGACCAACCTCGAGGTGCTGGCCACGTTGGATCTCGCGGAGGATCAGCGCAAGGAGGTGCTCGGCGACGTGATCCGCACCCAGACCCGCATCGAGGCCACGCTGTGGGCCATCGAACGGCTTGCCCAGGGCGAACTTTCGACCTCCGACGACCACGTGCCCGTCGACATCACCGAGTTGCTCGACCGCGCCGCCCACGACGCCATGCGCGTGTACCCCGAGCTCGACGTCTCAATGGTGCCCGCGCCCACCGTGATTCTCGTCGGCCTGCCCGCCGGGCTACGGCTGGCCGTGGACAACGCGATCGCCAACGCGGTCAAGCACGGAGGCGCCACGCGGGTTCAGCTGTCGGCGGTCAGTTCGCGCGCCGGCGTGGAGATCGCGATCGACGACGACGGGGTCGGCATCCCCGAGGAGGAACGAGAGATCGTGTTCGAGCGATTCTCGCGCGGGTCGACTGCGTCGCACTCGGGCTCCGGACTCGGCTTGGCGTTGGTGGCACAGCAAGCCGAATTGCACGGCGGCACGGCATCGTTGGAGCCCAGCCCGCTGGGCGGAGTGCGGCTGTTGCTGCGCTTGCCCGGCCCGTCCTAGCCTGCGCCGACGGCGATCTCGACGCGGCGAGTCTGGGCCCGCCCCGGCGGGGTGTCGTTGCCGGCCACCGGGTCGGTCGACGTTCGCCGGGTCAGCGGACGTCGAGCAGATCGATGACGAAGATGAGCGTCTTGCCCGACAGCTGGTGTCCCGATCCGGCCGGGCCGTATGCCTTGGCAGGCGGGATGACGAGCTTGCGACGTCCGCCGACCCGCATGCCTGGGATGCCGTCCTGCCAGCCCTCGATGAGGCCCCGCAGCGGGAACTCGATGGATTCGTTGCGGTTCCAGGAGCTGTCGAACTCCTCGCCGGTGTCGTATTCGACACCGACGTAGTGCACCGTCACGGTGCCACCGGGTACCGCCTCGGCGCCATCGCCGACGATGACGTCTTCGATGACGAGCTCGGCAGGTGCGGGACCGTCGGGGAATTCGATCTCGGGTTTAGTGGCCACGGTTCACACCGTAGTCGGGCAGACTGGACCGGTGGCTACGGACCCAAATACAGATGCAAACATCCTCGCCCAAGTGAACTCGCTGGTGGCCGAGGAGAAGGAACTGCGGGCGAAGCTGCAGCACCACGAGATCGACGAGACCGAGGAGCATCGGCGTCTTCGCGGTCTCGAGGTGCAGCTCGACCAGTGCTGGGATCTGCTCCGGCAGCGACGCGCGCTGCGCGAGACCGGCCAGGACCCCGACCAGGCCAGTGTCCGCCCCGAGGATGAAGTCGAAGGCTACCTGGGCTGAGCGCCCATGACGCCTTCCGACCAGCTCGACGCCGTCGTCGTTGGCGGCGGCCACAACGGCCTGGTCGCGGCGGCCTACCTGGCCCGCGCCGGATTGCGGGTGAGGGTTCTCGAGCGGCTCGGGAACGTGGGAGGCGCCGCCGTCTCCGCGCATGCGTTCCACGGCGTGGACGCCCGGCTGTCGCGGTATTCCTACCTGGTCAGCCTGCTGCCGAGAACGATCACCGACGACCTCGGTGCCAGGGTCCGCCTCGCTCGGCGACGCTACTCGTCCTACACCCCCGACCCGGCGACCGGAGGACGCACCGGGCTCCTCGTCGGTCCCGGCGGTGACTTCGCGAGCGTCGGCGCGGGTGACGACGTGCCGGGTTACGACGACTTCTACCGCCGCTGCCGGATCGTCACGCAACGCATGTGGCCCACGCTGCTCCAGCCGCTGCGCAGCCGGTCCGAAGCGCGCAGCCACGTCGCGGCGGGCGGTGCCGCCGACGCCGATGCCGCCTGGCGGGAGATCGTCGAGCAGCCCATCGGCGTCACCATCTCCGACGCCGTCGACAACGACCTGCTTCGCGGTGTGATGGCCACCGATGCGCTGATCGGCACCTTTGCCAGGACCGACGATTCATCGCTCACCCAGAACGTGTGCTTCCTCTATCACCTGCTGGGTAGCGGCACCGGCGAGTGGGACGTACCCATCGGCGGCATGGGCGCCGTCAGCGGCGCGCTGGCGGCGGCCGCGGCCTCACACGGTGCCGAACTGGTCACCGGCGCAGAGGTTTACGCCATCGATCCCGACGGTGCCGTGCACTACCGCGAGGGCGGCGCAGAGCGGACGGCAAGGGCGGAGTTCGTGCTTGCGAACGTGACGCCGACGGTGCTGGCGCGGCTGCTGGACGAGCCAACGCCCACGGCGACACCCGGCGCGCAGGTCAAGGTCAACCTGATGCTACGACGGCTGCCGCGGCTTCGCGACGAAAAGGTAACTCCCGAACAGGCTTTCGGCGGAACATTCCACATCAACGAGACCCTTGGACAGTTGGATGCGGCATACGACGCGGCGAAGGCGGGCAGCGTGCCCAACCCGTTGCCGTGCGAAATCTACTGCCACTCGCTGAGTGACCCGACCATCCTGTCCGACGAGCTACGCCGCACAGGTGCGCAGACGCTCACGGTGTTCGGCCTTCACACGCCGCACGACCTCGCCGCTGCCGATCCGGATGCGGCCAGGGGGCAGCTCACCGACGCCGTCCTCGCGTCGTTGAACTCCGTTCTCGCCGAACCCATTCAAGACGTGTTGATGACGGATGCGCACGGTGCGCCGTGCGTGGAGACCAAGACCACCGCGGATCTGGAGGCCACGCTCAACATGACGGCGGGCAACATCTTCCACGGGGCGCTGAGTTGGCCGTTCACCGAAGACGACGAACCGCTCGACACACCTGCCCGACGCTGGGGCGTGGCCACCGATCATGACCGAATCTTGTTGTGCGGCTCGGGGTCTCGACGCGGCGGTGCCGTCTCGGGCATCGGTGGACACAACGCGGCCATGGCGGTGCTCGCGGTCAGGTCATCTGCCTGCTCATCATGACGTGGCCCGCGTAACCGTGGGACTCCGCGAGCTCGCGGTAGCGATCGACGAAGCGCCGGTAGCCGTCCTCGTCCCCGCGGGCCCTGGCCAGCAACGCGTATAGGCGCGCCACGATGGCCTCGACCACGACGAGCCCGGCCAGCGGTGCTGCCACCAGTCGCTCGGTTGCCGCTTCGGCCTCGTCGAGGCGGCCGCACGACAGCAGCGTTTCGACCAGCACCCGGGTCGCGGTCGCGGCATACGTGAACTGGCCAAGGTCGAACATGTCGTCCACGGCCGCACGCATCGGCGGGACCGCGCCGTCGACGTCGCCGTCCCTGGCCTTCTCGCGCGCATCGAGGAAGTCGAGTACGGGCAGCTGACTCTTGAAGAACTGACCGCGGCCACACATTTCGCGGATTTCGGCAAGCAGCATGCGGCCACGATCGCGGTCGCCTCGTTCCAGCAGGATGCCGCCGAGGGTGTACTTGGCCATGCCGACCGCACTGTGGTCGCCCGACTGGCCGGCGATGCGCAACGCCTCCTCGACGTCGGCGACCATCTCGTCGTCGGCAACCAGCACCCCGTGCAATACGGCCGTGCCGGACCTGTACACCACGCACTTGCCGAACGTGACCTCGTCGACGCGCCGCGCCATCCCGAGCGCCTCGTCGAAGTCCTCCCGCCAGCCGCGGATGCCGAGCCAATACCGGGCGATGCCGCGGAACACCAGGGCCAGGGCCAGCGGCGAGCCGAACACGAAGTCGCCCTTGACCGGATCACCGTCGGCGAGGTCGATCGCCAGCTGCGACGACCGCAGGATCTCCGCGATCTCACCCGTCTGCTGCTTGATGGTGGTCAACGGCGCGAACGCGAGACCGACCGTCAGGACCGGGTCGTCGATCGCCTCGAGGAGCGCCATCTGCTCGGTGCCAAGCGCCGAGGCCTCCCGCACCCGCGCGTGCGCCATGTGGTCGGTCATCTGCCCGAACATCGCTATCGCCAGCGACCGCTTGTCGCCTGCCTGATTGCACAGCTCGCGCAGCTCCTCGAATCCCGAGTCGGAGATGCTCGCGGCGGTGCGGTATGCCGTCGCGCACAGCAGGGTGCCCGCCGCGATCAGCTTCGACAGTCGCGTCGGGTCGTCGACCGGCAGCTCGTGGGCCACCTGCCTGGCCTTGGCCCAGCCCATCCTTGCCGCCGTGATGTCGCGATTCCTCGCCCATGCACCGGCCAACATGTGCCACCCGTACGCGCCTGCCAGATCGCCTGCCGCCTCGAGGTGTTCGGCGATGAGCGCGGCGTCCTGCTCGACCTGATCGGGATCGCGCTCCCGGATCGCCGCCGCCAACCGTCGGTGCAGATCGGCGCGATCGGCCTTGAGCTGCGACTCGTAGGCGACCGTGCGGATCAGGGGCTGGCGGAACACGTACTCCTCCGGCGAGGAGAACTTCACCTGGTCGACCAGATCGGCGTCGACCAGCACGTCGAAGGCCGGATCGACACCGATCGCCGCCAGCAGATCCTTCCCGAAGCGGGAGCCGGCGACGGCGGCCGCGTTCAGCGTGCGCTTGGCATCCCTGCCGAGTCGATCGATGCGCGCCGCGATCGCGGCGTGAAGCGTCGGCGGCACGCTCACCCCGTTCACCGTGGTGTCGAACGTGTACCGGCCGCGCTCACCGTGCAGCACGCCCCGCTCCGCGAGGTCACGCACGATCTCCTTGGCGAAGAAGGGATTGCCGACCGCGCGGTCGGCAATGGTCTCGGAAAGTCCGGCCACGGTGTGGTCGGACCCGAGTTGTTCGGCGATCAGCGTCTCCGCCTCCGAACGACTCAGCGCGGCGAGGTTGATCGTTTGACCATCGGGCAGTCGGGACAGCACACCCCGGTAGTCCGACCGGTAGGTGATGAGCACCATCGACAGGGTTCTGCGCGCCACCGCGAGGAAGTCGGCGAGCATCGACTCGCTGACCTCGTCGACCCACTGCACGTCCTCGATCACGTACACCGCAGGCGTCCTGCGGTTCATCCATGCCGCATTGATGACCGCCGTCAGCCTCCTGCGCCTGGCATCGGGATCCAACCGCGGCACCTCGACCTGCGGCTCGTTGACGCCGAGCAGATCACCGACGAGCAGCAGGTCCTCGGGTCCGGCATCGGGCAGCTGCGACTCCAGCTGAGCCACCGCGGCGGCCGGGTCGCCGTCACCGACCTTCATCGCGGCGCGGAGCAGTTCGGCGACGACGTGGAACGGCAACTCGCGGGCATGCGATTCGCAGGCCGCGCCGAACACCTCGACACCGCGCGTCGCGGCGATCGCGGCGACCTCGCGGACCAGTCGGCTCTTGCCGATCCCGGCAGGGCCACACATCGCGACGATCGCACCGCCGTTGCCTTCGACGACCCTGTCGAAGATCGCCCCGAGTGCGGCCAGCTCCCACGTGCGTCCCACCAGGGCGGAGTCGGTGCGCCCGGAGAGCGCATGGTGGGGTTTGACCTGGAGCAGCAGCCGGGCGGGGACGGGCTCGCGCCTGCCCTTGATGAACAGGAGTTCGGGTTCGCTGAGTTCGACGACGCCCTCGACGAGTCGCGCCGTCGACTCCGAGATCATCACCCCGCCCGGCGGCGCGACCGATTCCATCCGCTGGGCGATGCCCACCTGCTCGCCGATCGCCGTGTAGGACGGCGGGCTCGAGCCGAATTCGCCAGTGACGACCTGCCCGGAGTTCAGTCCGACGCGGACGACCATCTCGACGCCCTCGCGCTCGAACTCGGCGGCCAGGCGCTGCACCTCCCGCTGAAGGGCGAGGGCGGCGAGGCAGCCGCGGACCGCGTGATCTTCGAGGGCGACCGGAGCCCCGAACAGTGCCATGACGCCGTCGCCGGTGAACTTGTCGACGGTGCCGCCGTAGCGCCGGACGGCGCGAGCCGAGGCGGCGAACAGCCGAGTCATGATGTCGCGCAACCGCTCTGGGCCGAGCGCGGCAGCAATGTCCATCGAGTGCACGACGTCGGCGAACAGGACGGTGACTTGCTTGTACTCGGCGAGCGGGTCCGTGCTGGCCACCGGCGACCCGCAGGCGTCGCAGAATCGGGCACCGTCGCGCAGTGCGGCACCGCATCTCGTGCACGTTGGCGCCACCGTGATCCGCCCCTTCGCGGGTGACCCCGAATCACCCGGAACGTCAAATATAGGTAATCGTCACCCTACGGGCACGCCAATTGATTTCGCTCAGTTCGTGGTCAGCTTTGCCAGAACTGCGGCCAGGCCGCGCAGTTCCGACTCATCCAGGTTGGTGAACGAGCGAGGCGCGGGGTCGTCGACGTCGTCGATGCTCGCCATAACGCGGCGACCCTCCTCGGTCAGCGAGATGACCTTGCACCGCCGATTGGTCGGGTTGGTCTCGCGGACGACGAGTCCGCGACCCTCCAGATCGTTCACGGCGACGCTGGTCGCCGGCGCGTCCATCGTGGCCGCCTCGGCTATTTCCTTCGCCGTCATCGGTCTTCTGGCCAGCCTGCGCAGCACGCGCACCCTACTGAACGGCAGTCCGGTGGCCTCGATGACGTCGCGCTTCCAGGCGTCGCGGTTGTCGAACACCACCGCGGCCATGGCGCGCCAGACTTCGTCGGCGGTCGCGTCATCCGGCATGCGCACCTACCTTCGGCGCCGCACCGCCCGCGATCAGCGGCGCGAGTCGTTCGGCGGACGTGATCGCCCGCCCCGAGGTCGAGAATAATCCGAGCGCCGTGACGACAACGCCTGCCCCGACGAAGACGAACCACAGGGGGCGGGACGCCGCGGCGAAGTCGACTCCCGACGGGTTCAGGGCCTGCCCTGCGACCGAACCGCACAGCGCCACACCGATGCTCACGCCGACCTGGCGGCTGGTCGACGTCACTGCCGAGGCGGCGCCCGCCCGGTCCAGCGGCATTCCACTGACGGCGGCGTTCGTGATGGGGGCGTTCACCATCGAGAAGCCGATGCCGTAGACCGCGAAGATGACGAGCAGCGCCCACACCGGGGTGGTCGCGGTGAGGAACGTCAGCAGCACCGAGGCGAGGGTGATCAGCATCCCGGAGGCGAGCAGTGACGGCCTGGCGCCGAACCTGCCGACCAGCCGGCCGGAGATGGGCGAGAACACCAGCGCGCCGATGGCGATGGGCAGGAAGATCAGGCCGGTGTGCATCGCGGAGTAGCCGCGTTCGCCCTGCAGGTAGATCGACATCATGAACAGGAACGCGCCCCACGCGGAGAACGCGCACACCGCGGTCACCGTGGACGACGAGAACGGGATACTGCGGAAGAAGCGCAGGTCGATGAAGGGATCGTGCCGTCGTGATTCGTAGCGGAGGAACGCCACGAAGGCGACCGCGGCGACGGCGGCGGCGATGGTGACGCGCGGGTGGGACCAGCCCAGCGCAGGCCCTTCGATCAGGGCGTACACGGTCCCGAACAGGAACACGACGGCCAGCCCCTGTCCGACGGGATCGACGTTTCGCATGGTGGCCGACTTGGTCTCCGGCACGAAGATCGCGGTCAGGACGATGGCGACTGCACAGATCGGGAGGTTGATCCAGAACACCGCACGCCAGCCGACCAACTCGATCAGCAGGCCGCCGACTACGGGGCCGAACGCCATCGAGATGCCGACCACCGCGCCCCAGAGGCCCAGCGCGCGGGCGCGCTCGACGCGGCCGGTAAAGATCTGCGAAATAATGGACAGCGCAACGGGATTCATCATCGATCCCCCGATGGCCTGCAGCAGGCGAGCGATGATCAGCATCTCGATGTTGGGCGCCAGGCTGCACAGCAGCGAGCCGACCGCGAACACCGCGAGCCCGGTCTGGAACACGCGTCGACGGCCGAAGCGGTCCCCCATCGCGCCAGAGAGCATCAGCAGGGAAGCCAGCACCAGCGTGTAGACGTCGATGACCCACTGCAGGTTGGAGGCCGACGCGTGGAGGTCGGTCCGGATCGCGGGGATGGCGACGTTCACGATCGTCGCGTCCATCGAGACGATCAGCAGACTCAGGCAGCAGGACCCCAGGATGATGGCCTTGCGCCGTGCAGTAAGCGCATCGACGGAGCTGGGCCGAAAGCCACCAGCATCATCAGTTGTATTCACACAACTATTGTGAAACTACAACTGTTAGTTTTGCAAACCAGTGTGGCCGATCGAACACTCACCGCGGGGAGGACGGGGAGCTAGCGACCGCCGAGCTCGGAGTAGTCCCGCTCCGTGTACCCGGTGTACACCTGACGTGGCCTGCCGATCCGGCTCGGCTCGCCGTGCATCTCACGCCAGTGCGCAATCCAGCCCGGCAGCCGCCCAAGCGCGAACAACACCGTGAACATGCGGGTCGGGAAGCCCATCGCGCGGTAGATCACACCGGTATAGAAGTCGACGTTCGGGTATAGCTTGCGCTCGACGAAGAAGTCATCGGTGAGCGCGACCTCCTCGAGCTGCTTGGCGATGTCGAGCAGCTCGTCCTGGACCCCGAGCTTGCCGAGGATCTTGTCGGCCTGCTCCTTGACGATCCGCGCCCGCGGGTCGTAGTTCTTGTACACGCGGTGACCGAAGCCCATCAGCTTCACGCCCTCTTCGCGGTTCTTCACCTTCTTGACGAAGGTCTCCACGTCGTCGTCCCCGGAGCGGATCCTCTCCAGCATCTCGAGCACCGCCTGGTTGGCGCCGCCGTGCAGCGGGCCCCACAGCGCGTTGATGCCACCGGAGATCGACGTGAACAGATTGGCCTGCGACGAGCCGACCAGGCGCACCGTCGAGGTGGAACAGTTCTGCTCGTGGTCGGCGTGCAGGATCAGCAGCAGGTCCAGCGCCCGCACGATCTCCGGATCGACCTCGTACGGCTCGGCGGGCAGCCCGAACGTCATCCGCAGGAAGTTCTCCACCAGCGTCATCGAGTTGTCCGGGTACAGGAACGGCTGACCGACCGACTTCTTGTAGGCGTAGGCGGCGATGGTCGGCAGCTTGGCCAGCAACCTGATCGTCGATAGCTCGACCTGCTCCTTGTCCAGCGGGTCCAGCGAATCCTGGTAGTAAGCCGACAGGGCGTTCACCGCGCTGGACAGCACCGGCATCGGGTGCGCGTTGCGGGGGAAGCCGTCGAAGAAGCGCTTGAGGTCCTCGTGCAGCAGGGTGTGCCGCTGGATCTGATCGGTGAAGGTCGCCAGCTGGTCGGCCGTCGGCAACTCCCCGTAGATCAGCAGGTAGCTGACCTCGATGAACGTCGACTTCTCGGCCAGCTGCTCGATCGGGTACCCGCGGTACCGCAGGATGCCAGCGTCACCGTCGATGTAGCAGATCGCACTCCTGGTGGACGAGGTGTTGACGAACCCGCCGTCGAACGTGGTGTAGCCGCTCTTGGCCAGCAGCGAACCCAGGGCGATGGCGTCGGATCCCTCCGTCGCCTTCATGATCTCCAGGTCGATCTCGCCTCCCGGGTAACGGAGGGTGGCCACCTCGTCCGAATCGTGGCGAGAACTGGAGTCTTCGGGCACGTTAACCCCTTCTACGGTTGTCGACCGGAACGAAGCTGTCCGTCACTACTGGAAGGTAGTCGCTATCCACTTGGCGCGCTTGCGTGGGGTTCCGGTCACCAGCGTCCTCGGTAATCCACGGCGACCACGTTCGGCGGAAGAGGTCGTACTGGGCGTGAATGCGGTCACACAGAACGCGCGGTTCGAGCGGGTCGTGGCCGGGCGTGCCCAGTCCCGCGAAGGCGTTGGTGAACAGCACGGTCCAGGTGTCGGAGATCAGCCGCACGGCCGGATGCGTTGGCGCAAGGCCCATCCGCTGCCCCATCACGGACAGGGCCGTCCGCTCCTCGATCGGCCGCTGATGAAGGAACGCCGACGCCCGAAGCGACGCCGCGTTGTTGATGATCTGGATCAGCACGGCCATCCGCTTGAAACCCGGCGTCTGGTACGGCTGATACGGCCCGAACACGTCGAGGAACGCCCGCAGCAACGCCTCGTACTCCGTGATGCCCGTCGGCTGCCGCGCGAGCGCCTCGGCCACCAACTCGTCCATGTCGCCGCTCATCGCAATGATGACCGACTCCTTGGTGGGGAAGTACCTGCTGAACGTCCGCGGCGACACGTCCGCGACCGCGGCGATCTGCTCGACGGTGGTGTTGTCATAGCCCTGCTTGAGGCACAGTTCCGCGGCGGCTTCGATCAACGTGGCGCGGGTTCGAAGCTTCTTGCGTTCCCGCAGTCCGAAGGTTCCGGACGATTCAGCCATACACCGGCTCGTAATCGGGAGACGGTTCTGGCGATCGGAGGTCGGCGGTCATCGCGGCCAGCTGCCCGAACGCCTCGTTGAGGCGGTCGACCATCACCATCGGACCGAGCCGAACGGTTTCGGTATCGGCGATCAGATCCCCACACGCCGCGACGATCGTCGCCGAGAAGATCACCGAAACCAAACGCGCCCTTCGGTCTTCGATGTCGACACCCATCCGCTTCGCCAGCACGACCTCGGTCACGTCGTGTCTAAACTCGAACGCCGCCTGCTTCAGGGCATCTGATGCATTTATGACGCGAAGCATCAGGATGATGCGATCCGTGCTGAGTCGGCCGACCCGCCTGGTGGCGACGCGTGTGAGTACCGCGACGTGTGCCCGCCGCATCGCCTCCAGCGGACCCGCGTCCGATGGCACCTGCTCCAGCTCGAGGGCGACCTCGTGCGCGTAGTCCTCGAGGAGTGTGAGGAACACGGCGTCCTTGGTCGAGAAGTAGCGGCTGAACGTGCGCGGCGACACGTCGGCGGCCGACGCGATCTGCTCGACGGTGGTGTGCTCGTAGCCATGCTTGAGGCAGAGGTCCATGGCAGCTTCGATGAGCGTTGCTCGGGTGCGCTGTTTCTTGCGTTCACGCAGACCCGGCGACATTTCACCCGACACGTCCGCCACACGGAGATGTTAACCCGGGAGCGCGCTCGAGTGACTGACTGCCCAGTCAAACCCGATAACGAATGAACGCGGGGACGACGAGAACAGCAACCACGACGCCGACGACGACGAGGCCACCGCCACCGGCTGCGGCCATCGTGGTGCCGACCGTCGCAGCCGCGGCACCGTGCACGGCGTCGGCCAACCGCGGTCCACCCGCCACGACCACCGTGAACACGCCTTGGAGCCTGCCGCGCAGGTCGTCGGAAGCCGCCTGCTGCAGGATCGTGTTGCGGAACGCCGACGACACCATGTCCGCCGCTCCGCCGATCGCCAGGAATCCCACGGCGACCCACAGCAACGCTCCGGCAGTTCCGTCGGCAAGTCCGGCCGCCACCCCGAATCCGACGATCGCGACCCCCCACACGATGATCGCGACGACGACGGCCAGACCCTGACGGTGAATTCGTGGCAACCATCCCGAGAACACCCCGCCCAGCACGGCGCCGACCGCGATCGCCGAGGCGAGGTAGGCCATCGTCGTGCCGCCCTCGACGGGCCCGCCGAAGCTTTCGTGGGCCATCTGCGGGAACAGGGCCCGCGGCATGCCTGCGATCATCGCGATCAGGTCGACGACGAACGACATCAACACCACCTTGTTGCCCGCCAGGTACTTGAACCCGTCGAGCACCGCGGCGAAGCCCCACCGCGCCGAACCCTGCGCAGTGCCCGTCGGCGGCATCTTCGCCAGCTGCAGCGTCGCCCAGATCGGCGCCACGCACGTCACGGCGTCGATGGCATACAGCGTCGAGAGGTCGACGAAGTGCAGCATGACGCCTGCCAAGAGCGGTCCGACGATCGCCCCGAACTGCATGACCGTCATGTTCAGGGCATTGGCCGCGGGCAACTGTTCTGGCGGAAGCATCCGTGGGATCGCGGCGGCCCGCGTCGGGCTGTTGATCGCGAAGAAGGCCTGCTGCACCGACAGCAGACACAGCACCACCCACACGTTGTTCAGGCCCATCGCGGCCTGAACCCAGAGCAGGACCGACGATACCGCCAACCCCACCGACGCGATGACCAGCAGAAGTCTGCGATCCATGGCGTCGGCCCATGCGCCGCCCCACAGCCCGAAGACGACAAGGGGGACCAGCGCGAACAACCCGGACAGTCCGACGTATGCGGAGTTCTGCGTCAGCGCGTATAGCTGTACGGGCACCGCGAAGATCGTCAGGTTGGCGCCGATGACCGTGACGATGCCCGCGAGCCACAGCTTGCGGAAGTCGGGCGTCTTGAGTGGTGTGGTGTCGGCGAAGAACGTCGCCACTACGGCTGCAGCCGCTCGACGACGGCCGCACCCGTGGGCCCGGTCACCCGGATGCGATTGTGCACCCGGTTCTCTCGGCCCTGCCAGAACTCGACCACGTCCGGCGCGATGAGGTAACCACCCCAGTGCGGCGGCACGGGGATCGCCTCGACGTCGGCGAATCTCGTCGAGACGTCGGCGAGCTGGCGCTCGAGCGCCTCCCGCGACTCGATGGGCTGGGACTGGTGTGATGCCCACGCCCCCAATTGGGAGCCGCGCGGTCGCTTGGTCCAGTAGGCGGCCGTGTCCTCGGCGGGCACCTTCGTGACCCGACCACGGACGTGTACCTGACGGCCCAGGGCGAACCACGGAAACGTCGCCGACGCGTACGGCGTGGCAGCGAGCTGCTCACCCTTGGCCGAGTCGTAGTTGGTGTAGAAGGTGATGCCCGCGTCGTCCATGCCCTTGCACAACACGGTCCGCGTGACGGGCCTTCCCTCGGCGTCGACGGTGCCGACGACCATCGCGTTGGGTTCGGCGATACCCGCATTCCGCGCATCGGCTAACCACCTGTGCAGCAACGCGATCCAGCCGTCGGCGAGCCAGTCGGCATCGAGGTCGGGGCTACCGTCCTTCTCGGGCGAGCCGTACTCGACGCGCATCCTCGCCAGCTGCTCGTCGTCGCCGGTCACGTCACTACCGCCCTCCAAAACCACGGTGGCGACGCTACGCCGGTGAACCTGAACGCTGGCTACCGGCCGGTAGAAGACGGCAACTCCCCTGGTGCGAGAATCTGGTGATGACTCGTGCGTTACAGCTCCCCGACGGGTTCTCCGATGGCCTCGAGGGCGTCGTCGCGTTCACCACCGAGATCGCCGAGCCGGACAAGGACGGCGGCGCGCTGCGGTACCGCGGCGTCGACATCCAGGACCTGGTGAGCAAGCGCGTCACGTTCGGCGACGTGTGGGCGTTGCTCGTCGACGGCCGGTTCGGGCGCGGACTGACCCCCGCCGAACCATTCCCCCTGCCGATCCACACCGGCGACGTCCGGGTCGACGTGCAGGCCGGGCTGGCGATGCTCGCCCCGATCTGGGGCTATCTGCCACTACTCGACATCGACGACGACACCGCCCGTGATCAGTTGGCACGCGCCTCGGTGATGGCGCTGTCCTACGTGGCGCAGTCGGCCCGTGGTATCCACCAGCCTGCGGTGTCACAGCGCACGATCGACGAATGTTCCACCGTGACAGAGCGTTTCATGACGCGCTGGAAGGGTGATCCCGATCCGCGCCACGTCGAGGCCATCGACGCGTACTGGGTCACGGCCGCCGAGCACGGTATGAACGCCTCGACCTTCACGGCGCGGGTGATCGCGTCGACGGGCGCGGACGTCGCGGCATCGCTGTCCGGCGCGGTGGGTGCGATGAGCGGCCCGTTGCACGGTGGGGCACCTGCCCGAGTCCTTCCGATGGTCGAGGAGGTCGAGCGCTCCGGCGACGCCCGCGCTGTGGTCAAGGGCATCCTCGACCGCAAGGACAAGCTGATGGGCTTCGGCCACCGCGTCTACCGCGCCCAGGACCCGCGGGCACGCGTCCTGCGCGCCACGGCCGAACGCCTGGCGGCCCCGCGCTTCGAGGTGGCGGCCGCCCTGGAGCAGGCCGCGCTGGCCGAGTTGCGGGAGCGCCGTCCCGACCGCGCGATCGAAACCAACGTCGAGTTCTGGGCCGCGGTGATCCTCGACTTCGCGGGCGTCCCCGCGAAGATGATGCCCGCCATGTTCACCTGTGGACGCACCGCGGGGTGGTGCGCCCACATCCTCGAGCAGAAGCGACTTGGCAAGTTGGTGCGGCCCGCCGCGATCTACGTCGGCCCCGACGCGCGCAGTCCGGAATCCGTCGAGGGCTGGGACCAGATCGCGGCTTCGTGACGAGCGTCCAGACCTTCACCGCGGCGGCCCTGGCGTTCGCCGCGCAGGTCCGCGCCATCCCCGAATCAGCGTGGGATGGGCCGGGTCTGGGCGACTGGGAGCTCCGGTCGCTGGTGGGGCATACGTCGCGCTCGCTGGTGACCGTGAGCAGCTACCTGCGGCAACCAGCCGACCGCGAGGACATCGCGAGCGCGGCCGCCTACTACGCGATGGTGCGCGACTTCACGTCGAACGCGGGCGCCGCAGCGATCGTCGAACGCGGCAGGCAGGCGGGCCGAGACCTGGGTGATCAACCAGCCGCGGCGGTCGACACCCTGCTGGAACGCGCGCTCGACGACCTTGCCGCAGTTGATGATCCATTGATCCAGGTGATCGGCGGCATGGGCATTCGATTGAGCAATTACCTGCCGACCCGGGTGTTCGAGCTCACGGTGCACGGCCTCGACATCGCCCGCGCGACCGGGCTCACCTTCGAGCCGCCCGCAGCCGCGGTGGAGGAGGCGACCGTGCTGGCCGCTCGCATCGCAGTCGCGTTCGGCGACGGGGAACAGCTGCTGTTGGCCCTGACGGGGCGCACCGAACTCCCGCGCTCCTTCTCTGTCACGTGAGTCCGCGATGAGAATGGTCCGTTCGGCCAGTCGGTAGTTTCGACACCCACCGTCGAGAGGAACTCCCATGGCCATCGAAGTTCAGCCGTCCCTGTCCCCCATGCTCGTCGTCGACGACGCCGCGGCGGCCATCGACTTCTACGTCAAGGCGTTCGACGCCACCGAACTCGGCCGGGTGCCCCACCCCGACGGCAGGCTGGTGCACGCCGCACTGACCGTCAACGGGTCGACGGTCATGCTCAACGACGACTTCCCCGAACACGCCGATGGCAAGTCGTCGACGCCGAAGGCGTTGGGCGGCACGCCCGTGACGATCCATCTGCAGGTGACCGACGTCGAGGCGGCCTTCCAGCGGGCGGTCGATGCAGGCGCAGTCGTCGTCGCCCCGCTGGAGGATCAGTTCTGGGGGGATCGCTTCGGCATGGTCGTGGATCCGTTCGGGCATCAGTGGTCGCTCGGGCAGCCCGTGCGCGAGGTCAGCATGGAGGAGATCGCTGCCGCGATGAGCCAGGAGTAGCCCGCCGACGGGCTAGCGGCGCAGGCTCGCGAGCAACCGTTGCCCCAGCGACGGTTCCTGCGCGGTGGCCGCGGCAGCAAGCATGTCGGGGATGGCGATGAACTTGTCGCGGGGCCGATCGGCTCCACCGCGGGCGATCTCGGCCTCGTCGATCGCCTTCCAGCCCGCCCCGTCGATCGCGTCGGGCTGGCGCGCCTTGATCAGCTTCGCCAGTGCCGACTGGCGCGCGACCGGGTCGGCCAGGTTTCCCGCGTTGAAGTCGTCGACGAGTTCGTGAACGGTCTGGGCCGCGCACGACTTGTTCGTCCCGATGAACCCCGTCGGACCGCGCTTGATCCACCCCGCCACGTACGCGCCTTTCAGCGGCCCACCCGAAACGGGGTCGAGCACCCGGCCACCCTCGTTCGGAACGGTGCCGGTGGCGTCGTCGAACGGCAGGTCCCGAATTGGCTTGCCGCGGTAGCCGATCGACGTCAAGACCAGACCGGCCGTCAGCCGCCTGACCTCGCCGCCACCCGTCTCGGTGAAGGCAATCCCCGCCACGCGCTGCTCACCGAGGATCCGCTGTGGCGTCAACCGGTAGGCCAGCCGGATGCGCGGGCGTCCGGTCGGGGCGGCGGCGTCGCCGAGCTTGGCGAGGATCTCGAGCTTGTTGCGGGTCAACGGATCCGGCTGCTCGGCCAGATCACGCAACACCAGGTCGTGGTCGGTCGCGTCGAGCACCACGTCGCACGTCGCCGTCAGCCCGATCAGTTCCGGCAGCGTGAAGGCGGACTGCGCGGGCCCCCGCCTGGCCGCGATCACGACCTCCTGGACGCGCGAATCGCGCAGAACTGCCAGCGCGTGGTCCGAGATGTCGGTGCGAGCGAGCTGGTCGGGATCGCTGGTCAGAATGCGTGCGACGTCCAGCGCGACGTTGCCGTTTCCGACGATGACCACCCGCTCATTGCTCAAATCGACCGGCAGTGAAGCGAATTCGGGATGACCGTTGATCCATGCGACGAGTTCGGTGGCGGTCCCGCTGCCGGGCAGGCCCATGCCCTCGACGTCGAGGCGGCGGTCGTTGGGGGCACCGACGGCGTACAGCACCGCATGGTGGTGCGCCAGGAGTTCGGCGTGGGTGACGTGCTTGCCCGCCTCGACGTTGAGGTAGAACGAAAAACCGGGCATCCGCGCCGTCCGGTCGAACAACCGGGTGACGCGCTTGGTGGTCTGGTGATCGGGTGCCACCCCTGCGCGTACCAAACCGTAAGGGGTGGGCAGCTTCTCGAACACGTTGACGCGGACGCCGCGCTGGGTGAGCAGCTCGTCGGCGGCATACATCGCGGCAGGACCGGATCCCACGACGGCCACCGTCAGGGGACCGCCCGGGCGGGCGTGCACCACCGGGGCCTCGATCACGCTGGCCAGCTTGGACGTCGGCGGCAGCTTGCCATCGCGCTTCGGGTAGAAGGCCGCGTTGAGTTCGACGAACGGCAGCTGGGGGTCGTCGAGCCTGCTGTCGGGCGAGATCGCCCCGACCGGGCACGCCGAGACGCACGCCCCGCAGTCGACACATGCGACGGGATCGATGTACAGCATCTCCGCGGTGGCGAAGCCGGGCTCGTCGGGCGCCGGGTGGATGCAGTTCACCGGGCAGGCGTAGACACAGGACCCGTCGCTGCAACACGACTGGGTGACGACGTGGGGCATGACAGACCCGCCCCTAGGCGGCGGACACCACGTGCTGGCGTTGCGGCTCGCTGCGGTAGCGGCTTGGCCTGCCGTCGATCTTGCAGATCCGCCAGATCAGCTTGGCCAGCGGGTTCATCAATCCCGTGTCGTGGCACAGCATCCGAACGTCGCCGAACATGTCGCGTAGGAACTGACGAGCCTCGGGCGTCCCGAAGAAGATCTCCTTCTTCACCGACCGCGGGATGTCGAACTCCTTCCAGAACGCCTTCGGCGGCACCACGATCGCCTGGCACAGCACGCGCATGATGATCGGCACGTGCAGCGACAGCATGAATCGCTGCCGTCGACCCATCACAGGCACCCGCTTGTGCAGGTATTCGTGGGCGAACGAGATGTGGCGCGCTTCCTCGGCGACGTGGATCGCCATCACGCGTTCCATGATCGGATGCAGCGCCTTGCCCTCGCGCAGCACGTTCTTCTGCGTGTGGTCGATGGGTTCCTCGCCGGCGAGCACGCCGAAGAAGAACACGATGGGCAGTGGGCCTGCGGCCAGCGGGATGAACTGCGACAGCCACTTGAGCATCCGCGGCATGCCGGGCACGTCGGCCCCGATGCGGTTCACCATCTCCTGGAACATCAGCGTGTGGTTGCACTCCTCGATCGACTCGTGGAGGCAGTAGCGGTACTCGGGCGAGCCGTTGGGGGTCCAGAACGCGTAGTTCATCAGCCCGCGTATCAGGATCGATTCGAAGTGCAGGCCGACCTTGGCGACGTTGGCCTGACGCCACATGCCGATCTCGATCTGACGTTCTCTCGACTGGGCCTGGTACCACGGGTGAGCGCCGAGCGGATCTGTCCTCGGCAGAATCCACCGTTCGTCGTTCTCGACCACGGCAAACTCCGGTGAATCCCATTCGATGTCGGTGAATGGATTGAAGTTGCGCCGCACCGACCCCTCGGACAGCGTGGTGAGAGTTTCCACGTATCGGGTGTCATCGAGCACGTCCATGTTCTTGCGCCAGCGCCGAACGGTTCGCGTCACAGCCATTCCGTGCCTCCTACTCGAGGTTTACATATGCGGGCTTGATGTCTAAGACGGTACCGGAGGTCCCGGGAATTGAACAGGGCGTTCCGTCCGTTGTGGGCCAGCCGCGTTATCCCGGTCACATGTGATGTAGGTCATAGTCGACGGTGGTGCCCACGACCGAGTCCGAGGTCCGGTCGCTTCGCTCCTGGGTTAGTTCTTTAGGCTGGTCGCCATGGCGCTCACCATTCCGGCCGAACTCAAGCCCAAGGACGGCCGCTTCGGCTCCGGGCCCTCGAAGGTCCGACCGGAGCAGCTGCAAGCCCTCGCGGCGGCAGGCGACCTGTTCGGCACGTCGCACCGGCAGGCTCCCGTCAAGAACCTCGTCGGTCGGGTCCGCGACGGCGTCCGACAGCTGTTCTCGGTGCCCGACGGCTACGAGGTCATCCTCGGCAACGGCGGCTCGACCGCGTTCTGGGACGCCGCCGCGTTCGGTCTGATCGACAAGCGCTCGTTGCACCTGACCTTCGGTGAGTTCAGCGCCAAGTTCGCCTCGGCGGTGTCGGCCAACCCGTTCGTCGGCGATCCGATCATCGTCAAGGCCGACGCAGGCACTGCCCCGCAGCCCCAGTCGGACCCTTCCGTGGACGTCGTGGCGTGGGCACACAACGAGACCTCGACCGGTGTCGCAGTGCCGGTACGACGTCCCGATGGAGATGCGCTCGTCGTCATCGACGCGACGTCCGCAGCGGGTGGCCTGCCCGTCGACATCACCGACACCGACGCGTATTACTTTGCGCCCCAAAAGAACTTCGCCTCCGACGGCGGCTTGTGGCTGGCGATCATGAGCCCGGCCGCGTTGGCACGGGTCGAGCAGATCGCCGCATCTGGCCGCTGGGTGCCCGACTTCCTGTCGCTGCCCATCGCCATCGACAACAGCCTCAAGAACCAGACCTACAACACCCCGGCGATCGGCACGCTGGTGCTGATGGCCGACCAGTTGGACTGGCTCAACGGCAACGGCGGGCTCGACTGGGCGGTCAAGCGCACCGCCGACTCGTCCTCGCGGCTGTACTCCTGGGCCGAGGCCACCAGCTACACCACCCCCTTCGTGACGGACGTCGCCCTGCGCTCGCAGGTCGTCGGCACCATCGACTTCGCCGACGAGATCGATGCAGGGGCCGTGGCCGCCACCCTGCGGGCCAACGGCATCGTGGACACCGAGCCGTATCGCAAGCTCGGCCGCAACCAGCTTCGCGTCGCGATGTTCCCCGCCGTGGACCCCGACGACGTCAGCGCCCTCACCGCCTGCGTGGACTGGGTCGTCGAACGCCTGTAGCCGGACCAGCGTGTCAGCCCGGTTACGGGTGGATAACGACGTAGGGTGAGCCGTTAAGCCGCGCCCTAGGAGGTCGCAAAATGCGGGAACTGAAGGTCGTCGGACTCGACGTCGATGGCACACGCATCATCTGCGAAACGGCCGACTCCGGCGAGAAGTACATTCTGCGTCCCGACGACCGCCTTCGAGCCGCGCTGAGCGGTGAGCGGGTGGCCGTCAGCCCACCACGAGTCGATGACGAGGTCCCAACGGTGCTGACCCCCAAGGAGATTCAAGCCAGGATCCGCGCGGGCGCATCCGTCGAACAGGTCGCGAGCTCCGCCGGAGCCGAGGCCAGCCGTGTCGAGCGATTCGCGCATCCCGTGCTGCTCGAACGCTCCCGCGCCGCCGAACTGGCCACCGCCTCGCATCCCGTGCTCGCCGACGGACCCGCCGTGCTGACGCTGTTGGAGACGGTGTCGACGGCGCTGGTGGCACGCGGTCTCGACCCCGACGCCACGGCGTGGGACGCCTGGCGCAACGAAGACGGTCGCTGGACGGTTCAGCTGTCCTGGAAGGCGGGCCGCTCCGACAACGTCGCCCACTTCCGGTTCGTGCCCGGCGCGCACGGCGGCACGGCGACGGCGTTCGACGACGCGGCCGCCGAGCTCATCGATCCCAACTTCGACCGCCCACCGTTGCGGTCGGTGGCGGCCGTGCCCACCCTCGACTTCGCCGAGCCGCTCGAACCGGTTCTGCCCGAACCCGCCGCGCCGGCACCCGAACCGGCGCCAACCAACGCGCAGCCGAAACCCAAGCCCAAGCCGCGCCGCAAGCGCCCCGAGGTTCCCGGCTGGGAGGACGTCCTGCTCGGCGTGCGCTCCGGTACCCAACCGTAGGCAGTGCGCCGTAGAGGCCAGTTCGCAGCGGGCGGCGTCGACTAGCTGCCGCCCGCACCAACATGCGTGCCTAGCGCAGCGGGACCTACGCCACCAACGAGCCGAGCGCCATCGCCAGCAATGCCAGCCAGCCAGCGGCCACGCCGACACCGCTGCCCAGCACGAACCAGCGCCACACCGGGCGCGCCCGCCAGCCCCACACGGTCGGGGCCAGCCCGCCAACGGCCACCAGGTTCAGGCCGACCGCGAGCAGCGGATGCACCCTGGTGAGGCCGAGGCTCAACACGATGATCGCGCTCGCCGTCACGGCCGCGACGAACGCCGCCACCGTCAGCCCGGTACCCCAGGGCACTTCTGCTCCTGACGTCCCCGGTGGCGTGGCGTCCTCGGTCACGAGGCGAGCCTAGCTCGCTCGTAGAACGCCAGCGCGGCAGCGGTCGCCACGTTCAGGGAGTCGGTGCCCCTCGCCATCGGGATGCGCACTCGCACGTCGCTGGCACGCATCGTCCGCTCGGTCAGACCGGGCCCCTCTGCGCCGACCAGAATCGCGACCTTGTCGTCGATCAGGCCAGGCATCGTCTCCGCCAACGTGCCCGCCGCGGGGTTGGGAGTCATCGCAAGCATGCGAAAACCGTTGTCGCGCAACACCTCGATGTCCTGCGGCCACGCCGACGACCACGCATAGGGCACCAGCAGCGCGTGCCCCATCGATACCCGCACCGCCCGCCGGTACAGCGGGTCGGCGCAGCCCGTGCCGAACACGATCGCATCGACGGCCAGTCCAGCCGCGTTGCGGAACACCGACCCCAGGTTCTCGTGATCGTTGACGCCTTCGAGCACCGCGACGGTGCGGGCACCGTCGAGCACCCGTTCCATCGTGAGTTCGGGCGGCCGGGGGGCGGCCGCAAGCACGCCGCGGTTGAGGTGGAAGCCGACGACCTCGGCCATCACCTCCGGGGCGGCCCGGTAGAACGGCGCATCGGTGCGACACAGGTCCTCGGTCAGCTCACCGAGCCTGCGATCGGTGCCGAGGAACGCCCGAGGGGCGAAGCGCGAGGCCAACATCCGCTGCACCACCAGGACGCCCTCGGCGATGACGAGACCCTTGCCGCTCGGTAGGTCGGGTCTGCGGTCGATGCTGTTGAGGTCCCGGAAGTCGTCGAGCCGCGGATCGGTGGGATCGTCGACGTCGACGACGTTGATCTCGGCGCTGGGTGCGCTCAAGTGCCTTCGTCCACGATGGTCAGCATCAGGTCGGCGGCCGAAAGCAGCGTCTTGCGTTGCTCGGGCGTGAGCGCCGCAAGCCGTTGCTGCAGCCACTCCCGGCTGGCCCGGCGCTCGACCTCGATCAGCTCCTGCCCCGACGCGGACACCGCCACCAGAACCTGACGTCCGTCGTCGGGATGGGCGCTGCGGTCGACGAATCCCAGCTCGGCCAACGATGCGATGACCCTGGTCATCGACGGCGGCCGGACGCGCTCCCTGAGGGCAAGAGCGCCTGGCGTCATCGGCCCCTCCTTCGCCAGCGTCGCCAATGCCGACAACTGCGACAGCGACACCGGTGAGTCGGGACGACGGAAACGCAGCTGACGCGCCAACCTCACGACGGCCAACGACAGGTCACTGGCCAGCCGGGCATCGGCGTCGTTCACGACGCAAACAGTACCGACACCCGTCAAACCATCGGTTAGGTTGGTCCGCAATGGATGCGACGACGCCGCAGCGGGACGGCCCGCCAGAGCCCCCGGCAGAGCCCCCGGCAGAGCCCCCGGCGTTGCCCGACGCTCTGCTGCGCCCGTGGCCCGTGATCGTGACGATCGCCGCGGGCTGGCTCGTCGCGGTGGTGTTGGCCTTCACGGTGCCCGGCCTGCACGACTGGCGGCCGGTGTGCGTGGCGGGCCTCGGCGTCGGCGTGCTCGGCACGTCGATCTTCCTGTGGCAGCGTCGGGCCTTCCGGCGCGGATCCCGCGGCGCGCAGAGCGGCCTGACATGACGGAGGACTGATGGCAGAACCGTTGTTACAAGCGCAGATCGACATCGACGCACCACCGGCGAAGGTGTGGGCGTTGGTGTCCGACTTGCGCCGCATGCCGCAGTGGAGTCCCCAATGCCGCGTCATGCGGGCATTGGGCCCGCTCCGTGCGGGTACCAGAACCATCAACGTGAACCGTCGCAAGTTGCTCGTCTGGCCCACCACCAGCCAAGTGACCGAGTTCATCCCCGAACGCAAGCTCGCCTTCCGGGTCAACACCAACAACACCGTCTGGACCTACGAGCTGGAACCGACCGCGACCGGCACCCGCGTCATCGAGAGCCGCCACGCCGAGAACGGGGTCAAGCCGCTGTCGAACCTCGCGATCGGTGCCTTCATGGGTGGAGTGCCGAGCTTCGAACGCGAGCTGATCGACGGGATGAACGCATCGCTCGGCCGCATCAAGGCCGCGGCCGAGAGCTGAGCGGCGGTCAGGACTGCGTCGTGTCGGACGGCGCGTCCAGCGTCGTATCGGACGGCACGTCCAGCGTGGCCTCGGACGGCACGTCCAGCGACGTATCGGACGGCACGCCCAGCGTGGCCTCGGACGGCACGTCCTGCGTCATGTCAAGGACGCCGTCGTCGTACGGATCGAACATCGGCGAACCGATCGTGGCAGGCGGCGGGGTATCGGAATGCGCACCGCAGCCGTACTCGCCCGCCACCACGTGCCCGTCGGCCGACATCTCGTTGGCGCACACCCCGAACAGCGTGCCCAGCGAACCGGTCAGCGGGAGATAGAAGCCGCAGTCCCGGCACTGCTTGCGGGTCGAGCGGGCCATCGCCGAACCCGGCCCGTACTCACCGTCGTTCCAGCGCTGCGCCGCCTCCATCCGACCCCAGCCGCTGAGCACCTGGCGACGACCGAAGCCGACCTCGGCCTCCAGTTCGTCGAGTTCCTCGTCCCCTGAGGACGAATAACCCGGCACCAGGCGCGGATCGTCGGCGGGGGGCGCGAGCAGATCCCCCGGGCTCAGGTCCCCCGGCTGGATCCTGTCGTGCCACGGCACCCACTGCGGCGCCAGCAGCGCCGTCGGACCTGGCACCAGCACCACTTCGCTGATGGTGGCGTGATCCGAACCAGGGTGGGCCGCCACGACGACCGCCCACTGCCAGCCCTGATAGCCCGGCATCGTGGCCAGGAACCGGTGCGTGGCGGCCGTCGTGTCCTCGAAACTGGCGCCAAGGTACTCGCCGACCAGTTCTTCGGCGGCCGCCCCCTCGAACTCCACGATCGCCGCCCTGGCCACCTCGACGGCGCCCATCAGGACGGCGGCAAGGTCCGCAGGAGTTCGTTGCTCGTCGGCAAGCAGGCCGTCGGCGTCGTGCTCGGCGGGTTCGATCATGGCATCCATCGCCCCCAATACTGCCTCACGACCAGCGAGCAAAGCCACACCGGCCGCCCTGCGGGCGACAGGGGATCGCATGGGGAACAATCGAGGCCGTGACCGGATCGAGCAGTGACCCCCCAACGGGTCCCGGCGATCCTCGGTACCACCCACCCCGTCCGCCCGGCGAGCAACACCCCGGCATGGCGAACTACCCTCACTCTCCGGCCGGCGCGGGACGAGCGGGCCGGGGCGGTCACGCCTCCAGCGCCAACCGCTGGCTTCCGCCGATCGACGATGCCAAGACGCGCACGGGTGGCGGCGACGATCTCTACGACTCGGGACCGTCGGCGCGCCAGGAACCGGGGCGCGGCGGGGCCGCTCGGCGCAGCCGCGAAATGGGCTCGAAGATGTACGGGCTCTTTCAGAAGGCCGCGACGGCAGACGGAGCCGACAAGTCCGGGCTGACGGCACTGACGTACCCCGTGATGGCCAACTTCGCCGCCGACTCGGCGATGGCCGTCGCGCTGGCCAATACCTTGTTCTTCGCGGCCGCCTCCGGTGAGAGCAAGAGCAAGGTCGCGCTGTACCTACTCATCACCATCGCCCCGTTCGCCGTCATCGCCCCACTGATCGGTCCCGCGCTCGACCGGCTGCAGCACGGCCGTCGCGTTGCGCTTGCCACGTCGTTCGCGGTGCGCACTGCGCTGGTCGTGGTCCTGATCGCCAACTACGACAGCGCCACCGGTAGCTTCCCGCCGTGGGTGCTGTACCCCTGCGCGCTCGGGATGCTGGTGCTGTCGAAGTCGTTCAGCGTGCTCCGCAGCGCCGTGACCCCGCGGGTGCTCCCGCCGTCCATCGACCTGGTGCGGGTCAACTCACGGCTGACCATGTTCGGCCTGCTCGGCGGGACCATCCTCGGCGGGGCAATCGCCGCGGGGGTGGAGTACCTCTTCGGGCTGTTCGGCCTGCCGGGGGCGCTGTACGTGACGGTAGCCGTGACCGTCGCGGGCGCCGCGCTGTCGATGCGCATCCCCAAGTGGGTGGAGATCACCGAGGGCGAGGTGCCGACCACGCTGAGCTACCACGGCGCAGGCGATCAGTTCGGGCCGCCCGTCTTCTCCAAGCCAGGCAAGGCGACGCGACAACCGTTGGGGCGCAACATCATTACGTCACTATGGGGCAACTGCACCATCAAGGTGATGATCGGCTTCCTGTTCCTGTACCCGGCCTTCGTGGCCAAGTCCCAAGGCGAGAGCGGTTGGGAACAGCTGCAGACCCTCGGCCTGATCGGCGCCGCCGCGGGGATCGGCAACTTCGGCGGCAACTTCACCGCCGCCCGACTCCAGCTCGGACACCCGGCGCGCCTGGTCGTGCGCGCGACGATCGCCGTGACCGTGGTGGCCTTGGCCACTGCCGTCAGCGGCAGCATGTACGTCGCCGCGTTCGCCACGCTGATCTCCTCGGCGGCCAGCGCCGTCGCGAAGGCATCGCTCGACGCCTCGCTGCAAGACGATCTTCCCGAGGAGTCGCGCGCCTCGGCCTTCGGCCGCTCGGAGTCACTGTTGCAGCTCGCGTGGGTAGCGGGCGGCGCGACGGGCGTACTGATCTACACCGAACTCTGGTCGGGTTTCACCGCGATCAGCGCAATGCTGATCCTCGGCCTCGCGCAGACGCTGGTCAGCAACGGCGGCGACTCCCTGATCCCCGGGCTCGGCGGGAACCGGCCGGTGTTCGCCCAACAGGAAAGCCGGGAATGAAGCGCGTCATCGCCATCCTCGCGTCGGTCGCCCTGCTCGGCGCCATCGCCACCGGCGTCCTCGTCTGGCAGTTGAGCCGCACCCCGACCTCGGAGCTTCCGGAGATCAGCGCCTACACGCGCGGTCAGCTGGTGCGCGTCGGTCCGTACTTCTACTGCCAACCCAGGACCAACGGTGCCTGCGAATCACCAGGAACCATCGGCCACCTCGTCGTCAACGACCGCGACGCGGTGCAGCTGTCACTACCGCCGGCGATCGCCCGCAGCTGGTGGGAACTGCGCCAAGACTACGGGGAGCAGACGCCACCGAAGATCACCGAGTACCTGCCCGGCAGCGACCGGCTGGCCGTCACCATTGCGACCACCGACCCCGAACGGGGCAGGCTGGCGGGAATCGCCGTGCAGCTCAAGACACTCGCGGTCGACGAGTCCGGCACCGAACTGGAGTGGCGCCACGCCGAGTGGTCGGTCTCGACCGAATGGCCCTAACCGACCGAATGGCCTTAACCGATCGAGTGTCCCGCTGGCACCCGTTCTGACTCACGCGTCGGCCCGGGCGGTGTCCCGTCGCCGAAGGGTCTGCCGCCCAACGCCTCCCGACCATGCGGCTCCAGCCAGTTCGACAGATCCGGCCCCTTCGGCACCACCCGGGTCGGGTTGATGTCGGCCTGGACCACGTAGTAGTGCTCCTTGATCTGGACGAAGTCGATGGTGTCGCCGAAGCCCGGGGTCTGAAACAGATCTCGCGCGTACGCCCACAGCACCGGCATCTCGGCGAGCTTCTGCCGGTTGCACTTGAAGTGACCGTGGTACACGGCGTCGAAGCGGGCCAGTGTGGTGAACAGTCGGACGTCGACCTCGGTGATCGAGTCGCCGACCAGAAAGCGTTGTCCGCCAAGCCTTTCGGTCAGCCAGTCGAGGGCGACGAACAAGCGGTCGTAGGCAGCGTCGTAGGCGGGCTGCGAGCCCGCGAATCCGCACCTGTACACCCCGTTGTTCACCTCGGTGTAGATCCGCGCGGCAACCTCGTCGATCTCGTCGCGCAATGGCTCGGGATAGAGCTGCGGCGCACCCGGGCGATGGAAGGCCGACCATTCCGTTGACAGGTCCAGCGTGATCTGGGGGAAGTCGTTGGTGACGACCGCACCCGTCGGGACGTCGACGATCGCGGGCACCGTAATTCCCTTGGGATAGTCCGGGTAGCGCCTGAAGTAGGCGTCCTGCAGACGTGGGATCTGCAGCACGGGGTCAACCCCGCCGGGGTCCAGATCGAAGGTCCAGCTGCGCTCGTCGTGGGTGGGTCCGCAAAGACCCATCGACAGAACGTCTTCCAGCCCCAGCAGGCGCCGGACGATGATCGCCCGGTTGGCCCACGGGCAGGCGCGCGCGACGACGAGCCGATAGCGGCCCGGCTCGACGGGGTAGCCGTCGCGCCCGTCGACGGTGATACGGGTCTCGATGTACTTCGTGTCGCGGTTGAACTCACCCGCGGGATTGACGTAGGCCACGCACCCAGTCTGGTTAGGCGTCGAGCTCCTGCGCAACCGCCTTGACGACTTCGGAGATCCGGCGGGCCGTCTTGCGGTCGGGGTAGCGACCCTTGCGCAACTCGGGCTGCACAGCGCCCTCGAGCAGGGTGATCATGTCCTCGACCATGCCGTGAAGTTCGTCGGGGGTGTGCTTGTGCTCGACCGTCGTGGCTTCGCGGCGCGTCCGGACCACGCTGGGCGGCGGTTCGATCACCTTGAGGCTCAACGCCTGCGGGCCGCGACGCCCGGCCGCGATGCCGAACTCGACCTTCTGACCGGCCTTGAGCTCTGAGACGCCCGAGGGAAGCGCCGAGGATCCGACGTACACGTCCTCCCCGTCCTCCTGGGACACGAAGCCGAAGCCCTTCTCGGCGCTGTACCACTTCACCTTGCCGGTCGGCACTGCTCTCACCCGCTCTTGCTTGGCTCTACACGTTCGATCACATGACGAACGCGTCCCGCCTATGCAGGACGCGAATGCGATGATCCTACAAGGCCTCCTCGCCGGCAGTTACCTATTAACCCCCTGCCCGACGTTGGTCGGTAGTCTGGGAACCACCGCTGGAGGGGAAACATGCGCTTGATCCTGAACGTCATCTGGTTGATCTTTGGTGGCCTGTGGCTGGCGCTCGGATACTTCGCCGCGGGCATCATCTGCTTCATCCTCATCGTCACCATCCCATTCGGGTTCGCCGCGTTCCGGATCGGCATGTACGCCCTGTGGCCCTTCGGCCAGACGGTCGTCGAGAAGCCGGGGCCGCGGCCCGGGGCGATGATCGGCAACGTCATCTGGGTGATCCTGTGCGGGATCTGGCTGGCGATCGGCCACGTCCTCACCGCGATCGCGATGGCCATCACCATCATCGGAATCCCGTTGGCGGTGGCCAATCTCAAGTTGATTCCGGTGTCGCTGTTCCCGTTGGGCAAAGAGATCGTGCCCTCGTCGGTGGGGTCCCTTCCGTGACCGTGACTGCACTGGGCGTCCCGTCGGTGCGCAGGACGGCACGCGCTGTCGGTGAGGCACCCTCCGGTGGCCCGCTGATCGACACGTACGGGCGGGTGGCCACCGACCTGCGGGTGTCGCTCACCGACCGCTGCAATCTGCGCTGCACCTACTGCATGCCCGCCGAGGGGCTCGACTGGCTTCCCGGCGACGATCTGCTGCGTCCCGACGAGCTCGCGCGGCTGCTCGACATCGCCGTCACCCGGCTGGGCGTCACCGCCGTTCGGTTCACCGGCGGCGAGCCGCTGGTGTCGCGCAACCTCGAAGGGGCGATCGCCGCGGCGGCGGCACTGCGGCCACGCCCCGAGATCTCGGTGACGACCAATGGGATCGGTCTGGCCAGGCGGGCCGCTGCCCTCAAGGCGGCAGGCCTCGACCGGGTCAACGTGTCGATGGACACCGTCGACGCCGAGAACTTCGCCCGCATCACCCGCCGCGACCGCCTGAGCGACGTCGTCGCCGGCCTTGCCGCGGCCGCGGAGGCGGGTTTGACCCCGGTGAAGGTCAACGCCGTCCTCGATCCTGCGACGGGCCTCGACGACGTGGTCGGACTGCTGCGCTTCTGCCTGGCCCACGACTATCAACTGCGGGTCATCGAGCAGATGCCCCTGGACGCCGGCCACAGTTGGCAGCGCGATCAGACCATCGGTGCCGACCAGATCCTGAGTGCGCTCCGTCAGCACTTCGAGCTGGTGCCGGACGCGGAGCCGCGGGGGTCTGCGCCTGCGCAGCTGTGGCGCGTCGACGGCGGTCCTGCCGTGGTCGGCGTCATCGCGTCGGTGTCGCACGCGTTCTGCGGGGCCTGCGACCGCACCCGGCTCACGGCCGACGGTCAGGTCCGCAGCTGTCTGTTCTCCAGCGAGGAGACCGATCTGCGGCTCCAGCTGCGCCGGGGTGCCGACGACGATGCGATCGAGGCGGCCTGGCGCGACGCGATGTGGGCCAAGCCGGCGGGACACGGCATCAACGAGCCGGGCTTCACCCAGCCGGTGCGGCCCATGAGCGCCATCGGGGGCTGACGTGACGGCGACGACCATCGACGTCACCGTGCGTTACTTCGCGGCGGCGAGAGCAGCGGCAGGCGTGGAGACCGAGGTCGTCGCGATTGCCGCCGGTGCGACGGTTACCGACCTGGTCACGGCGCTGCGCGCCCGAGATGCGACGTTGGCAGGCGTGCTGGATCGCTGCTCGTTTCTGTGCGACGGCATCGCCGTCCGCGATCGCGGAAAACGGCTCCAAACAAACCAGACGCTCGATGTGTTACCGCCGTTCGCGGGCGGTTGAGCGTGATTTGCATCACATTACGGAATGATCACAAAGTGCCACACCCGCAGTTCACCGGCATAAAACCCTAGGTAAACGCCACGCCGTGCTGCCCTTTTAACGTTCTCACAATATTTGCTGCGTGCGAAAACGCCGACACCGGTCGAAGGTGACGATCTTCGAAGTACCCATTACGGTCAGTTCCCAAGCCACGCGACCCTAATCGGTGGCCCGCCACGCCCGATACGCCGAGCTCCATCCGTCGGGCATGGTCAAGACCTACCTCAGGGATGGAGGCGGGGGACCCACCGGTCCACCGAGTTTGCAGGACCAGGAGTCGATTTCGACTTCTTGGGGTGAAGCCGGATCCGAAAGGTGACGGCCGGGCGACCTCTCAAGCCCGAACCCGACAGCTGACCTCGTGGGCGTGGACGAGAGGACCTTCTGTACCCATGAGTGGACGGCACCGCAAGACCACTACATCAGCAGCAAGCGTCGCCAAGATCGCCTTCACCGGCGCCGTGATCGGTAGTGGCAGCCTCGCCTTCGCGGCGCAGGCAGGCGCAGCAACCGACGGCGAATGGGACAGGGTCGCCGGTTGTGAATCCGGCGGTAACTGGGCCATCAATACCGGCAACGGCTATCAGGGCGGGCTGCAATTCTCGCCGAGCACCTGGTCCGGCCACGGTGGCGGTGAGTACGCCCCGGCGGCACACCTCGCCACCAAGGACCAGCAGATCGCGATCGCGGAGCGGGTGCTGGCCACCCAGGGCCGCGGCGCCTGGCCGGTGTGCGGGACGGGCCTGTCCAGCGCCACGCCGCGCAACGTGCTCGCGGACGCCCCGGCTCCGCTGGACAACCCCGAGCAGGCCGGTGAACTTCCCCCGCCGATCGATCCGTTCGCACCGCCGCCGCCCCCCGAGGCCGTCGGTCTGGACGCGCCGGTGCCGCCTCCCGTCGACCCGATGCTTCCTCCCCCGCCGCCCGAGGCCCAGGCCGTCGCTCTCGACGCCCCCCTCCCCCCGGCCGACCCGATGCTTCCTCCCCCGCCGCCCGAGGTCCAGGCCGTCTCATTCGACGCGCCGGTGCCGCCCCCGGCCGACCCGATGCTCCCGCCCCCGCCGCCCGAGGTCCAGGCCGTCTCGCTCGACGCGCCGGTGCCGCCCCCGGCCGACCCCATGCTCCCGCCGCCCCCGCCGGAAGCCGTTGCCGTCTCACTGGACGCACCGATGCCGCCGCCGGCACCCGAGCTGCCGCCGGGCCTCGGCCCGCTGAAGCTGCCCTCCGCCCCGATCCCCGCGGAGAGCGTCGCCAACTGGGACGTCGCTCCCACCACCCCCGACGCGCCGCAGGCGTGGGCACTGCACGGAACGCCTCTTCCCCAGGAGCCCGTGTTCCCACAGCCCGCACCGCCGCTGCCACCGGCCCCTGATGCGCAGGCCCCGATCGCCGCACCCGCACCCGATCCGCTGGCCCCGCTTGCTGCCCCCGCACCCGATCCGCTGGCCCCGGTCGCCGTGTCAGCCGACGGAACTCCCGTCCCTGCCGAAGGAATGCCGCACCTCGCCAGCCCGGACGCCTTGCCGCCGGGCTCGACGATGGATCCGAACGCCGCTGGCGCCGAGTCCCCCAACGTCAGCTACCTCAAGGACCTGTACCACGCGGTGCAGAACCAGGACATCAGCGGCAAGGAAGCCCTGCTGCTCGGGCTGGCGCAACGCGGGATGAACACCCCGTACCCGAACCAGGCTCCCGGCCCCAACGTGCCGCTCGCGCCCGCCGCTCCGGTCGACGGCGCGGTGCCGCCGCCTCCTGCCGATCCGGCCGTGCCGCTGCTGCCGCCTCCCCCGGCGCCGCTTCCCTAACCCGCTGTCGTCAGGCGGATCCGACCCATTCGTCGGATCCGTCGACGAACAGTTGGTGTTTCCACACCGGTAGTCGGTCCTTGACGGTGTCGACCAGCAGCGCGCAGGTCTCGAAGGCCGCCCTCCTGTGGTCGGCGGCGACGACGGCGACCAGCGCGGCGTCACCGATGCTGAGCGTGCCGATGCGGTGACTGACCGCGATGGCGCGGACGCCCTCGCTGTCGCGGGCCACTTCGGCGGCGACCTCCGCGATCACCTGCCGTGCGCTCGGGTGCGCCGAGTATTCGAGCCGCGTGACCGTCCGGCCTCCGTCGTGGTCACGGACCTGCCCGACGAAGCCGACGACGGCGCCCGCCGCCCGGTGCGCGACCAGCGCTTCGTGCTCGGCGAGGTCGATCACGTCCTCGCTGAGCTCCGCCCGCAGAACCGTGGCGCTCATCGGGAGTGGTCGCGGCCTGCGAGCTGATCCAGCGCATGCTCGAGAACGTCGTCGAGCACGCCGAGGCCGTCCTTCACTCCGCCCGGTGAGCCGGGCAGGTTGATGATCAGCGTGCCGTCGCGGACCCCGCACACACCGCGTGACAGCACCGACGTGGGCACGTGGGGTAGCCCGGAGCTCCTGATCGCGTCGGCGAGACCGGGAATCTGGTAGTCGACGACGTTGGCCGTCGCGTCAGCCGTTCCGTCGGTCGGTGAGATGCCAGTGCCGCCGGAGGTGAGGATGAGGTGGACGCGCTCGCCGAGCGCGGCGAACAGCGCGTGATTCACCCCGATGCCGTCGGAGACGACCACCGGGCCGGGGACCTCGAAGCCGCGGTTGGCCAGCCAGTCGACGATCACCGGGCCGGTGCGGTCGTCGTACACGCCGGTGGCCGCGCGCGTTGACGCGATGATCACCCTGGCCGTTCGGTTCATGCTCGGGGCCTCCTACTCGTCGCGGAAGCGCTCATCGCTCCCGTTCCCAGGTGCCGGTCTTGCCGCCGTCCTTGCGCACCACCTGTATTGCGTCGATGGTCGCTGCGGGGTCGACGGCCTTCAACATGTCGTACAGCGTCAGCGCGGCCACGCTGACCGCGGTCAGCGCTTCCATCTCGACACCGGTGCGATCGGTGGTACGGACGGTAGCCGTGATGGTGACATCCGTTGTGCCGAAATCGAATTCGACGTCGACACCAGTGAGTGCCAGCTGGTGGCACAGGGGTATCAGATCGCTGGTTCGCTTGGCCGCCAGGATGCCGGCCACCCTGGCGGTGGCGGGCGCATCGCCCTTGGGCAGTCCGCCCGTGGTGATCATGTCGACGACGTCGGCGCGCGTGCGCAGGACGCCCGTCGCGACGGCGGTCCGCTTGGTGGCCTGCTTGGCCGTCACGTCGACCATGTGCGCAGCACCCGACTCGTCGAGGTGCGACAGTCGCTCGGGCCCGTCGGTCACGCTACTTGTTGATAACGGTGACCGGGTGCGTGTACGGCAGGTCCTCGGCGGGCAACGGGAACGTGATTTCGCCGAACGGGGAGAGCGCTCCGGTACGGTCGGCGGCGAGCTCGCTCACTGGATGGTCACCCTCTTCGGTGGCCGGCCAGCCGTTGTCGACGTACCGGTTCTTCTGCGGTTTCTTGTCAGCCACGCTCCACATTGTGGCAGGCGCGGCCTGAGCTGGCGAGAGCGGTGGCTCACGCAGGTTCTCACCGACGTGCTGGCTTAGGCTGGTGAGCAATGTCCGAATCAGCTCCCGTCGTGCCGTTGGGCGCATGGCTGGCCGAGCTGACCGACGAGCAGCTCGTCCGACTACTGGAGTTGCGGCCAGACCTCGCCCAACCACCGCCGGGGTCGATCGCCGCGCTGGCCGCCAGGGCGCAATCGCGCCAGTCCGTTAAGGCTGCGACGGACGGGCTGGACTTCCTCGCCCTGGTGATCCTCGACGCGCTGCTCGTGCTGCACGCCGACGGCGGCGACGGGGTTCCGTTGACCAAGCTGTATGCCCTGCTCGGCGACCGGGCCGGGACGGCGGGCAGGAGCGACGCGACCGGGGGATCTGGTCGGGACGACGTCACCGCCGCCCTGCAGGAGCTGGTGTCCCGCGGCATCGTCTGGGGCGATACCGCCGTCCGGGTGGCGCCGGAAGCCGCCGCGGGCCTGGCCTGGCATCCCGGCCAGGTCACCCTCGAAGCCGACGGGCTCGACGCCGATCGAATCGTCGAACTGCTGGAGGACGTCGACCAACCCCAGCGCGACCTGTTGAATCGTCTCCTCGAGGGGTCGCCGATCGGCCGTACCCGCGACGCCGCGCCTGGCACCCCGCCCGAGCGCCCCGTGCAGCGACTGCTGTCGGTCGGCCTGTTGCGCCAGGTGGACGCCGACACGGTGATCCTGCCGCGCCTCGTCGGCCAGGTGCTGCGCGGCGAGTCGCCAGGACCGACGGGGCTCGTCGCGCCCGACCCGACGATCGCGACGACGACGGTGCGGGACGTCGACGCCGCGGCGGCCGGTTCGGCGATCGACCTGCTGCGCGAGATCGACGTCGTCCTCGAGACGCTGTCCGCATCGCCCATCCCTGAGCTGCGCAGCGGCGGTCTCGGAATTCGCGAGCTCAAGCGCCTGGCCAAGAACACCGGCATCGACGACCAGCGGCTCGGCCTCATCCTCGAAGTGGCGGCGGCTGCGGCGCTCATCGCGCCGGGCATCCCCGATCCCGACCCGACCGACGGCACCGGCTCCTATTGGACGCCGACGGTGGCAGCGGATCGCTTCATCGAGTCCACCACCGCCGCGCGCTGGCACCTGATCGCGTCGTCCTGGCTGGACCTCTCGGCCCGCCCCAGCCTGATCGGTCAACGCGGACCCGACGACAAACCGTATGCGGCGCTCTCGGATTCGTTGTATTCGACCGCCGCACCGCTGGACCGGCGTCTGCTGCTGGCCACGGTCGCGGCCCTGCCGCCAGGGGCGGGCGTCGACGCGGCGAGCGCGTCGGTGGCGTTGACGTGGAGAAGACCCCGATGGGCGGCGCGGCTGCAGCCCAAACCCGTCACGGACCTGATCGCCGAGGCACATGCCGTCGGCGCGCTCGGGCGTGGCGCCATGCCGACCCCGATCCGCCAACTGCTCGCAGGCGACCCTGACGAGGACGTCGTCAAGGCCATGGGCAAGGCGCTGCCCGCCCCGATCGACTACTTCTTGCTGCAGGCCGACCTGACGGTCACCGTGCCTGGGCCGCTCGACCGCGTTCTCGCCGAGCAGCTGTCCGAGGTGGCCACGGTCGAGTCGGCGGGCGCGGCGATGGTCTACCGGATCAGTGAGGCATCGGTCCGGCGGGCCCTCGACGCGGGCCGTACCGCGAGCGAGCTGCACACGCTGTTCGGGAAGCACTCGAAGACGCCAGTGCCCCAGGGGCTGACGTATCTGATCGACGACGTGGCCCGGCGCCACGGCCAGTTGCGCGTCGGGATGGCGGCGTCCTTCATCCGCTGCGAGGACCCCTCGCTGCTCGCCCAGGCCATCTCCGCGCCCGCGCTGGAGCGTCTCGACGTCCGTGCGCTGGCGCCCACGGTCGCGGTGTCGCAGTCGCCGATCGGTGAGGTGCTGGCTGCGCTGCGCTCCGCGGGCTTCGCGCCCGCCGCCGAGGACTCGTCGGGGACCATCGTCGACATCCGCTCGCGCGGCGCCCGGGTGCCCGCCCCGACCCGCAGGCGCGGCTACCGGCCGCCGCAGGGTCCTTCGGCGCAGACTCTCGGCGCGATCGTCGCCGTGCTGCGCAAGGTGGCGGCCACTCCGTTCGACGGCACCCGCCTCGATCCCGCCGAGGCGATGGCCCAGTTGCACAGCGCAGCGCACCGGCAGGCGTCGGTCGTCATCGGCTACGTCGATCCCGCCGGGGTGGCCACTCAGCGCGTCGTCGCCCCGATCAACGTCCGCGGCGGCCAGCTGACCGCCTACGATCCGGCCGCCGGGAGGGTGCGAGAGTTCGCGATCCACCGTGTGACGTCGGTCGTGTCGGCGGAGTCGGGATAATGGTCGGGATGGAGTCCACGCATGACTGACGGCCCGTTGATCGTGCAGTCCGACAAGACGGTGCTGCTCGAGATCGACCACGAGCTCGCAGGCGCGGCTCGCGCGGCGATCGCACCGTTCGCCGAACTGGAGCGCGCCCCCGCACAGATCCACACCTACCGCATCACGCCGCTGGCCCTGTGGAACGCCCGCGCGGCGGGTCACGACGCGGAGCAGGTGGTGGATGCGCTGGTCTCGTTCTCGCGCTACGCGGTGCCGCAGCCGCTGCTGGTCGACATCGTCGACACCATGGCGCGGTACGGCCGCCTGCAGTTGGTGAAGAGCCCCGTGCACGGGTTGGTTCTGGTGAGCCTCGACCGGGCGGTGCTCGAAGAGGTGTTGCGCAACAAGAAGATCGCCCCCATGCTCGGCGCCCGCATCGACGACGACACGATCATCGTGCACAACAGCGAGCGCGGTCACATCAAGCAGATGCTGCTCAAGATCGGCTGGCCCGCGGAGGATTTGGCAGGCTACGTCGACGGGGAGGCGCACCACATCGAGTTGGCGCAGGACGGCTGGCAGCTGCGCGACTACCAGGAGATGGCTGCGGACTCGTTCTGGGCGGGCGGCTCGGGCGTCGTGGTGCTGCCCTGCGGTGCGGGCAAGACGTTGGTCGGCGCTGCGGCGATGGCGAAGGCAGGCGCGACCACCCTGATCCTGGTCACCAACACCGTTGCGGGTCGACAGTGGAAACGCGAGCTGATCGCCCGCACGTCGCTGACCGAGGAGGAGATCGGCGAATACTCGGGCGAGCGCAAGGAGATTCGACCGGTCACCATCGCGACGTACCAGGTGATCACGCGGCGGACCAAGGGCGAGTATCGCCACTTGGAGCTGTTCGACAGCCGTGACTGGGGCCTGATCATCTACGACGAGGTGCACCTGCTGCCCGCACCGGTGTTCCGCATGACGGCCGATCTGCAGTCCCGGCGACGCCTGGGGTTGACGGCGACGCTGATCCGCGAGGACGGCCGGGAGGGCGACGTGTTCAGCCTCATCGGTCCCAAGCGTTACGACGCGCCGTGGAAGGACATCGAGGCGCAGGGCTGGATCGCTCCGGCGGAGTGCATCGAGGTCCGCGTGACGATGACCGACAACGAACGGATGATCTACGCGACGGCCGAGCCCGAGGAGCGCTACAAGCTGTGCGCGACGGCGCACACCAAGATCGCGGTGGTGAAGTCGATCCTCGCGCGTCACGCAGGCGAGCCGACGCTGGTGATCGGTGCGTATCTCGATCAGCTCGACGAGCTCGGCGTCGAGCTCGACGCCCCGGTGATCCAGGGATCGACGAAGACCGCGGAGCGCGAGACCCTCTTCGAGGCATTCCGCACGGGTGAGATCCAGACCCTGGTGGTGTCCAAGGTGGCGAACTTCTCCATCGATCTGCCGGAAGCCAGTGTGGCGGTGCAAGTTTCGGGCACCTTCGGCTCGCGGCAGGAGGAGGCACAGCGGCTGGGCCGGTTGCTGCGTCCCAAGGCCGACGGCGGTGGCGCGGTGTTCTACTCGGTGGTGTCGCGCGACAGTCTGGACGCCGAGTACGCCGCCCACCGACAGCGCTTCCTGGCCGAGCAGGGCTACGGGTACGTCATCAAGGACGCCGACGACCTGCTGGGGCCTGCCATCTAACTGCCGGACGGGCAAACCTCTGCGGCCGACGTTCGGCGCGCCTAAAATCAGCGCATGGGGAGCCGTCAGCGATTCTTGGTCGCCGTTGCCGTGACCGCCTGCGTCGGGGCTCTGACGACGGGGTGCACGCAGACCGCCGAGGGCTCGGCCCAATGGATCTCCGATCAAGCCAGTAAGCCGGTCGACGGCGGGCAGACCGAGAGCGTGATCATCGACGCCGCCGCCGTCGAGGACATCGTGGGCGCCGACCTGCCCGACCTGTACGAAACCGACAGCCCGCTGGACGACAGCGATCTCGAGGACTGCGAGATCCTCGGCATCAAGGGCCAGGTGGCGTTGCTCGGCGATGACTGGGACGGGTTCTATCTGCGCAAGCTCGACGACGCCCCCAGTGACGATCAGGACGCCGATCACATCGTGCTCGAGGTGGCAGCCGTCTACCCCGACGCCGAGGCCGCTACGACGGCGTTCGAGTCCGCAGGCGACATGGCCAAGGAGTGCGACGACCAGGAACGACGGACCTCCGATGGCTACACCTGGATGCCGAAGATCGCGGAGTCGACGGCCGACTCGTATGCGTGGACCGCGGAGCAGACCGACCTGGTGGATCAGGAGTGGCGCTGCTCCGGCGACGCCCGCCGCCGCAACAACGTCATCATCCGGGTGTTCGCCTGCACGGAGGGACAGGACGGCCCCGCGACCGCGGCGGCGGTGGCCAACGCGATGTCGAACACGGTCTGGGAGCTGTCGTCGCCCGAGGGTTAGCGCCAGCGCGGCCCGCTGATCAGCTCAGCGCGGGGATGACTTCGCGCTCGAACAGTTCGATGCCGGTGCGGTCATAGGCGGCCTCGGGGAAGTACAGGATCGCGTACTCGCAGCCCAGATCGCGCATCCGGGTCAGCCGCTCGACGATCTGTTCCGGGGTACCGCTGGCGGAGTCGGTCGAGGTGACGTTGGACAGCATCCCCTCGACGGCATCCGCATCGGCCTTGGCGATCTGCCTGGCGCGGATCCGCTCGACGCGGTCGGCGACCTCGAGCTCGGACGATCCGACGACGGCGTTGAAGTTGGCCGACCGCACGATGGCGCCGTAATCGGTGCCCACGTCCCGGCAGTGGGCTTCGAGCACCCGCGACTTGTGGGCGAACCCCTCGGGCTCGGAGACGAAGTTGGTGTACTGCGCGTACTTGGCGGCGATCTTGAGGGTCACCTTCTCGCCGCCGCCCGCAATCCACAGCGGAATACCGTTGTCCTGCAACGGCTTCGGTTGCACGATGGCGCCGTCGACCTGATAGTGCTTGCCGTCGAGACTGACGGTGCCGTCGCGCCAGGCGTCCCGCATGATCTGGACGCCCTCGTCGAGGCGAGCCAGCCGGACTCCGGCTGAGGGGAACCCGTAACCGTATGCGCGCCACTCGTGTTCGTACCAACCGCCGCCGATGCCCATCTGCACCCGGCCGCCGGAGATGACGTCCACGGTGGCGGCGACCTTGGCCAGGTACACGGGGTTGCGGTAGCTCATCGCCGTACACATCTGGCCGAGCTTGATCCGCGACGTCGTCGCCGCGTACGCCGACATCAGCGACCACGCCTCGTGCGTCGCCTCGCCCGTCGGAACCGGCACCGTGTGGAAGTGGTCGTAGACCCACAGCGAATCCCACGGGCCGTCGTCTGCGTACTGGGCGAGGTCCCTCATCACCCCCCAGTGCTCGGCGGGGGGTACGTCCACCAGATCGAGTCGCCAACCCTGCGGAATGAACAGTCCGAAGCGCATGGATCCGACTCTAGCGCCCGCCAGACCCTGGCTACCAGTAGCGTGGCACCGTGCCGCGCTCCTTCGAACTGACCGCCGAGTCACCCTTCCCCGTCGCGAGCATCCACGCCGCCTTTAGTAACGAAAGTTACTGGCGGGCAAGGCTCTCGAAGTTCGACGCAGGCGGACCCACGCTGGAATCGCTGACCACCGGCACCGACGGCACCACCACGGTGACGATGACCCTCCACTTCGGGGTCGAGCAGCTGCCGCCGCCGATGAACCTGTTGCCTGGCGGCGCTCTTCGGATCGTGCAGGTCGAGTCCTGGCGCGCCGGAGACGACGGAATCCTGCGCGGAACGATCAACGTCGACGCGCCGGGGGCCCCCGTCTCCGGTCACGGCGAGCTGTCGGTGACGCCGGCAGACGGCGGTTCGCGAATGATCGGCCGGGGGACGGTCGACGTGCGCGTCCCGCTGCTCGGCGGCACCATTGCCGGTTTCGTCGCCGTGCAGCTCGCGAGCGGTATCCGCGAGATCCACGAATTCACCGACGAGTGGATCACGGCCAGCGGCGACACCTAGGGTGCCATCCTGCTATCACCGCACGGCCGTACGCCGTAGTGTCGAGGTTGGTGTGCGTGTCCGTGGCCGAGCGAGGCAACCCGCCCGACGATAGAGGGTGAGGTGGGCTGACGTGGACGTGACCGACCCGCTCGGGACCCGCGCCCGCTTCCTCGCCGAACTGAGCAGGCTGAAGGCCGACGGGGACGGGCCAGCCAGCCTGTGTGAGGCCTGCGTCAGCACGCTCCCGGTACGACGGGCAGCCATCGCCGTCCACGTCGACGGAGCGGGGCTCGAAGTGCTCTGCGCCAGCGACGAAGTCGCCGAGAGGGTCGAGTGGGCTCAGATCACCCTCGGTGAGGGGCCCGGTTTGGACGCGGTGAGGACGGGCGGACCGATGCTGGCGTCGGATCTGTGGTTCCCGGGTGGGCAATGGCCGAACTTCGCGCCAGCGGCGGTCGAGAACGGCGTCGGCGCGCTGTACGCATTCCCGCTGGAGGTGGGCGCCATCCGCGTCGGCGTGCTGGACCTGTACCGCGATCGGCCGGAAGCCTTGAACGCCAAAGACTTCGCCGCCAGCGTTGCGGTCGCCGAGCTGGTGACCGCGATCCTGCTGACCGTGGGGCGGACCGGGCGGGTCGACGACACCCTCGGCCCGTGGTGGGACCAGCCGTTGAGCACCAGAGAGGTGCATCAGGCCACCGGAATGATCGTGGCGCAACTCGGCGTCACCGCTCACGAGGCCTTCGTTCGGATGCAGGCCTTCGCGTTCGCGAACGGTCGGATGCTCACCGAAGTTGCGCGAGACGTCGTGCAGCGCAAACTCCGCTTTGATAGCGACGGGGAGCCGCGAGAGGCGGCACAACGAACATGAGGCCGATGAACCTCGAGTTCGACTTCGCGCCCTGCGACATCCGTGGGACGCTTCAGCAGGGAGGGACGTGCGATGGATCGCTATGAGCGCTTGGCCAATGCGTTCGTTGGCCTGGCAGACACGCTGGTCGCGGACTACGACGTAATCGAGCTGGCGCAGCAGCTCATCGACACCAGCATGAACGTGCTGCCCATCACTGCGGCGGGCATCCTGCTCGGCGACTCGAAGGGCGAACTTCACGTCTTCGCCTCCAGCAGTGAGCAGACCAGGTTGCTCGAAGTCCTCCAGGTGGAGGCCGACGTTGGCCCGTGCCTCGAGGCGTATCGCGCTGGCGAGCCGGTGACCGCCCCCGACCTGAGTGCGGAAGCCACCCGCTGGCCGGCGTTTGCAGAGCGGGCCACGGAATACGGATTCCGTTCGGTTACCGCGTTGCCGCTGCGGCTGCGCACCGAGCGGGTCGGCGCACTGAATCTGTTCCGTGCCGAGGTCGGCGACATGCCGCCCGCCGACGTCTCCGTCGCTCAGGCCCTCGCCGACGTCGCCGCCATCGGCATCCTGCATCAACGGATCCTCACGCGTTCCGAGATGGTCAACCAGCAGCTTCAAATGGCGCTGAACACCCGGTTGATCATCGAGCAGGCCAAGGGCGTGCTCGCCGAGCGCGGGGG
>NZ_JBEVLO010000360.1:0-18134 GCF_040509115.1 Mycobacterium sp.
CGGGCTGGTCGGCGGCGGGGCGGCCGGTGCCGAACTCGACAACGTCGACACCACACTCGGTTCGCCGCCCCATACCCTGCTGGTGGCGACGTCGGCCGGACTGCACACCGATGCCTATCTCACGGTGACGGAATTGATACTGACCAACGCCCCCGGGCACACCGGGACCCAGAATCCGAGGATCCGCGCCGACATGGCGTTCCACGAGACGCCCAACGGTGGTGCGGTGTGGTCGTTCAGCTCGATCTCCTACTGCGGCAGCCTGTCTCACGACGGCTACGACAACAACATCTCGACGCTGACCGGCAACGTACTGGACCACTTCATGCAGGATGGTCCGCTGCCGGCCCCGGATCGATCCGAGATCCGCTCGCGCGGGCGATTCGAGTCGACGCCGGCGCTCAACTATCACCTGCCGGCAGACGTCGACGGCCGATGAGTTCGACTCGTCCGCCGCAGGATGTGCTGCTGCGGCCGTCGGCCACGAGTCGACACCCTTCCGCGGACGGCACCGACTGGACGGGGACGTGGGTCGGGGTTGGCTTCGCCGAGCAACTGGCCGAGGTCGGGGCGGTGCTGCCGGCGACGATCGGGCATCACGGCGCGCACGTGCGGCGCACTGACGACGGTCTCGCGGCCGCGATCAACGCCCGACCGTTCGGTGGGTGCATGTCGATTCCGGTGCACTGCGGCAGCACCCGAAACGTGCGGTGCCCCCAGGTGTCGTGCGCGTTCAGCGAGGACGGTGGCGTGCTCGACGGCACCAACGATCCCACCGGGGCAGCGAGGGCCGGTTTCGTCGGTGACGGCCGCAGGACGGTGGCATTGCCTCTCGCCCAATGGGGTTCGGTCATGTTCGTGATCGTAACGATGACCGATCCGCCGCCGCTGCCGATACCCGCCGACGTGAATCTCGACGACGGTCGAGTGGTCGCGATCGGTCAGCTGCAGGCCCCCGCGAACTGGCTCGTCAGCCCGATGCGTGCGGCGTCGCTTGCCGCGGCGGGCCTGGCCGCGGATCTCGGACCTTCGTGCGTCGACGTCGACGTCACTGCGGTGGCCCCGAACGTCGCCGTGGTGCGTCGGGGGAGTGCGACCTTGGCCGTACTCAGCCGTCCGTCCGGCAGTACCCGAAGCGCGTTGGTGTGGGCGCTGTCGACCTCGGATGGCCCCTGTGCCATCGATCCGCGGTCAGTCGGTCGACTGCTGTCGTCGTGACTCGGTCGCGCCCGTCGCCGCGACGTTGATTAACAGGAAGGTTACCCAGCGACCTCAACCGAAACAGACTGTGGTTCAGACTGGAGTCGCGTTTGGGATCGAGGTAATGGTCACGGTCGTTCCCGCGCACCAATGTCCCGCCACGCGTGAGAAGGAGTGATTCTGGTGTCGACGCACGAACCCGCCCGTCAGTTTGGAGCAGGTCCCCGGCGACGGGTCCACCCGGCCGGGAAGATTCGTCCGGAAGTGCTCTACCAGCGCCAACGGGAAACACCCGACCGGTTGAACAACTCTGCGCGCCGCACCTACGACCTGCTCCGCTCGACGTTGGTCCGCACCGGCAAGAGCATGGTCCTCGAGGAACGAGATCTGGTGGTCGGTTTGTCCGCCAGTCGCAATACCGTCCGGGCGGTACTACAGCAGCTCGCTCGCGAGGGCTTCGTCACCCGAGAGACCAAGAACGGGACGCGCGCCACCGACCTGCTTCTGTTGCCCGTCGACAAACTCGACCCCTTCGAAGCGCGACTGCTGGAATGCCGCTCGCTTGGATGTCCGCCACTCGTCCGCGACCGCTTGCGCTTGCCCGACGGATGGACCGTGCTAATGGTGGAGAGCCTGATGCTGCAGAACGACCTCCCAGTGGGGATCCAGGTCAACTACATTGCGCTGGGCGAGGGGCAGTCCACGGACATCGGGACCGACGAGCCCGACGTCATCCGGATCCTGGAACGGCATCTGGGAGTGTGTATCCGGGGCAGCGACTGCACCATCAGCACCGTCGCCGCCGACGAGCAGACCGCAGCGCTGGTCGGAGTGCAGGTCGGTGCACCGATGCTGTGCGCCGACGACGTCATCGTCGACCAGGACGGACAACCGCGCGCGCTCTCTCAGATCCGCGTGAGAGGTGATCGAGTTGCGTTGACGGCCACACCCTTCCGTGCGAGTTAGATCGTCGCGACGCGGCGCCACGGTGGCGCCGAGTAAACCGCGGCGCAATGGTGCCGGTACCGGCGAGACACCGCCGAGTAATGGGCGCCGACTTGGCTGGAAGGCGAAAGGAAGGTGTGACCACGATGTTCCATCTGGGGTGGTTCTTGAACTTCGTTGCCGACGAATGGAATGGCAACTGGGGTGACGGTGGGCGCGACTTCACCGGCGACTTCTACGTCGACGTGGCGCGCAATCTCGAGCGGGCGAAGTTCGACTACATCCTGATCGAGGACAAGTTGATGGTGTCGACCGCTTACGGCGGCACGATGGAGTACGACCTCAAGCACGGCGTGAACCCCAAGCACGACCCGGTTCCGCTTGCGGTGTTGATGGCCGCCGCCACCCGCCGTATCGGTGTCGTCCCCACCATGTCGACCAGCTTCTACCCGCCGTTCCTCTTGGCAAGGTTGGCCAGCACGATCGATCACATCGCTCGCGGGCGCTTCGGCCTGAACGTCGTCACCTCCGCGGAGGATCGCTCGGCGCAGAACTTCGGTTTGGACAAGCTCTACGAGCACGACGATCGGTACGCGCGCGCCACCGAGTATCTCGACCTGATCTCCCAGCTGTGGGAGTCGTGGGAACCCGACGCCGTCGAACGTGACCATCTGACGGGCACTTACGCCAACTACGAGAAGGTTCACACGATCGACTTCGAGGGGAAGTACTACAGGTCCCGTGGCCCGCTGAACACCGCGCCCTCCCCGCAGTACCGGCCGACCATCGCACAGGCTGGTGCGTCGCCGCCGGGCCGGGAGTTGGCCGCACGGCATGCCGACACGATCGTCGCCCCTGCCAATGGGCCCGTGGCTATGAAGGCGTACCGGGATGACATCCACGCCCGGATGAGGGCTCACGGCCGCGATCCCTCGGACTGCAAGCTGCTCTACCTCGTCTCTCCGATCGTTGCCGACACCCGCGACGAGGCACTGGCCAAGCGGGACAGGTGGCTGAACGATCCTCTCTACGTCGAGTACATGTTGGCCGAGATCTCCTCGGTGACCGAGATCGACTTCGCTCAGTTCGCGCTCGACGAACCGTTGCCCTCGGGCATGACGACCAACGGCGAGCGGGGGTCGCTCGAGGACTTCGTCTCCCGGGGAGCGGGTAAGACCCTGCGTCAGATCGTGACCGGCAGCGGCATTTCCAGCAGCATCGAATTCGTCGGCACGCCTGCGGAAGTGGCCAGGGAGATGGGCGAGGTGATGGAGGAGGTGGGAGGTGACGGCTTCCTGGTCACCAGCCCGGTGATGCGACTGAACCGTCGCTACGTCACCGAGATCACCGACGGCCTGGTACCCGAATTGCAGAAGCTGGGGCTCACCCGCGCCGACTACACGACCACCACGCTTCGCGACACACTCCGCGAGTTTTGAGCATGACCATGATCGGTACGCGATGGCGCACGCCTGACGCCGACGTCATGGTGTCGGCGCCCGTCGACGCTGCCGTGCACGCCTTGAGCATCGGGCACATGGTGGTCGTGGTGGACGACGAAAGTGATTCCGACGAGGGCGATCTCGTGATCGCCGCTGCCCATGCCACCCCGCAGCGGGTGGCGTTCATGATGCGTCACACCGGTGGAATCCTGTGCGTCCCGATGCCGGCGTCGGACTTGGATCGACTGTGTCTGCCGCCCATGGTCGCGACCGGTGAGCATCCCCACAGCGCTGCACACACCGTGTCGGTGAATGCCAGGGCCGGTATTGCCAGCGGCAACTCCGCGACGGACCGGTCCCGGACGATCTCGCTGCTGGCCGACGCGCAGACCCAGCCCCAGGATCTGAGTCGGCCGGGCCACGTGTTTCCGCTGCGGACGGTAGACGGCGGTGTGCTTCGCAGGGCGGGACACGCAGAGGCGGCCGTCGACCTGGTGCGGATGGCCGGGTTGCCCCCCGCGGCAGTCCTCGGGGGCGTGGTGGACGATGACGGCGAAGTCGCCAAGGGGAACCGTCTACGCGCGTTCGTTGCCGCGCACCGCGTGCCGGTCGTGGGGATGGCCGAGTTGATCGCCTATCGGCGGCGCACGGAACAACTGGTCGAGTTCAAGGCGGCTACTCGCCTCCCGACACGGTTCGGCGAGTTCCGCGTCCACGGTTTTCGTTCGGTCCTCGACGATCGTGAACACATCGCGCTGGTGATGGGCGACCCTGCCGACCATGGCGCGTCGCCGATACTCGTCCGCGTGCACTCGGAGTGTCTGCTGGGCAACGCCTTTGGATCCCGGCTGTGTGATTGCGGCGACAGGCTGGACAGCGCACTTCAGATGATCGCCGACGAGGGTCGTGGCGTCGTCGTCTACCTGCGCGGGTGCAAGGGTAGCTGTCGAGGGTTGCTGGCTGGATCGGCGTCGAATCCGGAAGGGGCAGAGGCCCCAGACCGGCGGGACTACGGCGTCGGCGCGCAGATCCTGGCGGACCTCGGCGTACGGCGGATGAGGCTGATGACGAACAGTCCGGTGAAGCGAATCGGGTTGGACGCCTTCGGTCTCGAGGTCACGGGCACGAAGCGCCTGCCGAGCATGTCGACGAGCTGATGCGCTGGTTCCTGCCCCTGATGGTGACCGGCGGGGTGGCGATGAGTCTCACCGCACCCCTGGAAGTGGTCTTCGCCAGGGAATACTTGCGCTCTGGGCTGCTCATCGGCAGCTTCATGCTGGCCGCGGCGGCCGGCATGATCGTCGTCGACGTGTTCGGCACACGATTCGTACCGGGACTCGACGCGCGGTTCGCCCTCACCGTTGGACTTATTCTCTTCGGCGTCGCGTCCATCGGCATGGGATTGACGACCGACCGCGCCCTCTTGATGGCCTCGCGGGTGATGCAGGGCGTCGGCGCTGGAACGGTTCTCGGTGCCGGTCTCCAGGCGGCCGTGCGCGTTCGCCCGGTCGGCGTCGATCTCGCCCATGCACTCGGGCGGTTCAATGCCGCCTTGCTTTTCGGGGGAGCCATCGGTGCGCCCGGTGGTCTGCTGGCGGCCGGGTTGATCGACGGGCGACTCGGTTATCAGACTGCGTTCGTCGTCACGGGAGCGCTGACGTTGGTCGTGGCCGCCTGCCTGGCCATCGCCTTGCCAAGATTGGCTCCGCCGGCCAATGTCTCACCTCCACGACTAGGGCTGCCGCGCCTGATCAGTACGCCTGCCAACCGTGCGGCACTCGTGTTGGCCATGAGTGGGGACTTCTTGAGAGGGGGCGTGCTACTGACCGCGCTTCCACTCGCTGGTGCTGCGCGCGGGTACTCCATCCTCACGATTTCGATTGCCATCGCGCTAATGTCCGGTGTCGAGATCGTGGTGCTCACGATCGCCTACCGCTTCGTCCGTGGCGACGCGGTGGTATCCATCCTGGGCGCGTCGTTCGGGTTGGGCATCGTGTGTGCAGCGATGCTCGCACTGACGTCGGGGGAGGGGATGTACCTGATGGCCTCCGCGCTCTTTGGTGTCAGCCTCGCCGGGGCGACCGTTAGCCTTCCCTTGCTGGTGGTGGCGTGTGTCGGCGAATCCTCCGCTGGGCTGGCACAGTTCCGGATCTCGGCCGGCGTGGGTTTTCTGGCGGGGTCGGCCGGATGTGCGGTGCTCGGCGCTCACGTCGGCAGCCTGGTCCTGTTCGGGTTCATCGCGCTCGTCTTGGCTGCCAGTGCACTGCTCACACGCATCGTCGGGCAGCGTTCCATCCCAACATGACTCACTCCCATGCTCAGTGTGCGACGCGGGGATCGGCGACTGATTGCAGCGCATCCACGACGATGTTGGTGACCACGTACAGCGCACCGACCACCAGCGTCACCCCGGCGATCGCGTTGAAGTCGGCCTTGTCGATGGCGCGGGCGATGTACAGGCCGATACCCGGACGGGCGAAGATCAACTCGACGAGGATGCAGTTGCCGACCATCACCGCGATCTGCAGACCCATCAGCGCGAGCACCGGCCCCAGGGAGTTGCGCAGCGTGTGCATGAACAGAATCCGATTCTCGCTCAAGCCCTTTGCCCGCACCGTGCGAATGTGATCGCCGCGCATCGTGGTCTCGAGGCTGCTGCGCAGGACCCGCCCCACGGCGACCGCTGGGGTCAGTGCCAAGCAAAACGCCGGCAGAATCAGGTGGTAGAGATCGTCGACGAACAGTTCGGGCCGTCCCGCGAGCAGACTGTCGACGAGCAGGAAGCCCGTGGGACCGGCCGGGGCGTCGAAGTAGGCTGTCGTTCCGGTGACGGGCAGGATGTTCAGGTACCGGTAGAACAGCAGCATTCCCAGCAGGCAGACGAGGAAGACCGGAACGGATGCGCCGGAGATCATCAACACCCGCAGCGCTCCGGCACCCCGCCAGCCCTGCGCGGTCGCCAGTCCGAGAAAGGCGCCGATGACGACGGTGAAGATCATTGCGACGAACAACAATTCGAGCGTCACGGGGAGATACTTCGCGATGTCGGAGAGCACCGGTGTGCGCGTCAGGCTGGACTGGCCGAGATCGCCCTGCAGCGCATTCACAAGGTAGTGCCAGAACTGCATGGGCAACGGTTGGTCGTACCCCAGCTCATGCCGCGCGGCGGCGTACACCTCCGGTGGCGCCTTCGCGCCAACCAGAGCGGCGACCGGATCGACCGGTGCCACCTGTTGCAGGGTGAACACCGCGACGATGAGGACCAGGAGGACGGGGATCGCGCCGAGCAGGCGGCGAGGCAGGATGGTCAGCATCAGCGGTCCCGGATGCGGTCGCGGATGGCATCGCCGGCGAAGTTGGCGACGATCGCGACGAGCGCCACCGCGGCCGCCGGCATGATCGGGATCCACCAGGCGCTGAAGATGTACGTGATGCCCTGCGCGCTCATGGATCCCAGTTCCGGAGCCGGCTGCGGGGCACCGAGCCCCAGGAAGGACAGGCTGGACAACATGAGGACCAGCGCCGCGATGTCCAGGCTCGCGGTCACGATCGTCACGGGGACGGCCCCGGGCAGCAGGTGTCGGCGCAGCAGCCGCCACCAGCTCACCCCGCCAACGCGTGCCGCCTCCATGTGCGGTGAGGCCCTCAGCTTTCGTACCTCCGATCGCACGATTCGGGTGTACAACGGCCACCACACGATCGCCACGCCGATCAAGGTGTGGGTGTAGGACCGACCGAGGGCGGCCACTACGGCCAGCGCGAGAATGGGGCCGGGCAGCGCGAGGAACGCGTCTGTCATCCGCATCAGCAGCGCGTCGAACCACCCGCCGGCCGCTCCGGCCACCAGCCCGATGAGGCCACCGAACACCACCGAGAACCCGACGACGGCCAGCGCGCCGAACCAACTGGTCTGCATACCGCACAGCACCCGACTGAGGACGTCACGTCCGACGGTGTCGGTGCCGAACGGGTTCGCTGCGTTGGGGGCCGTCATCGGCTTGCCCACCGCGGTGAGGGGATCGAAGGGCGCGAGCTGGGTGGCGAAGACTGCGACCAAGCACAGCACCGCCAGCGCGCCGAACGACACATAGCTGGGGACCGATGCGCCCTGGAAGTACTGCCGCGTCGCCAAGCCCATTCGACGTCGATGGCGGCCCAGGTCGTTGGAGACGTAGAACTCCGCGATGGCCAATGGTGCTCCTTGTCGACGATGGAGTTGGTCGGCGTCAGCGCCGCACCCCTGCACCGAGTAGACGGCTCTTGGATGTCGTCACCGGTTCGGTTGTGTTGCCAGGGAATTGCGCCCCGCTCTGACGCCGCCGCGGCCGATTGGTTCAACGCATGAGCTGACCGTTGGTGAGCAGACACGACGCCAGGTGCCTGGTGGTGTCGTCGACCGACAGCAGGTTCGTCGCCTCGCTGCGGCAGGCGTCGACCCGTTCGGTGCAACGGGGGTGGAACGAACAGCCGGACGGGATCGAGAGCGGACTCGCCGGCTCCCCTGGCAACCGCACGGGATTGGTGCCCGGACTCGGCACGGCCGCCAAAAGGGCCTTGGTGTAAGGATGTTTCGGGTCGTTGATCAGGGCCTCGGTCGGCGCCAGCTCGACGATTTGACCGAGGTACATGACGGCGATGCGATCGGCGATGAAGCGCGCCGCCGCAAGGTCGTGGGTGACGAACATGACGGCCATGCCCAATTCGCGACGTAACTCCTGCAGCAGGTTGAGCACCGACGCCGCCAACGACGCGTCGAGCGCCGAGGTCGGTTCGTCGCAGAGCAGCAGGCGTGGGGGAACGATGATCGCGCGGGCGAAGGCCACCCGCTGACGCTGGCCGCCGGACAGGGCGGACGCCTTGACGTCGGCGACGTCGGGCGGCAGGCCGACCTGACGCAGGGCGGCGTCGACGCGTTCTCGGCGTTCGCCGCGGTCCGTCGTCCGCAACAGCCGTTCGCCCACGAGCTCGCCCACCGACATCCAGGGTGTCAGCGAGGCGCCGGCGTCCTGAAACACCATCTGCGGCCGCTCACCGACGTACTTCACGGTCCCGCCATCGGGCTCCATCAGGCCGGCGACCACCCGCAGCAACGTCGACTTGCCCGAACCGGATTCGCCGACCACGGCGATGGATTCGCCAGGGGCGACGTCGAGAATGACGTGCCGCAGCGCGTGCAGGTCGTCCCTGCCGAACAAGCCGCGCCGGACGCCGAAGTGCTTGTCCACCCCGTTGATTCGCGCCGCGGGCACGGTGTCGTCGAGGTCGATCATGGGCGCGAACAGGGGAGTCTCCTGCCGGGCCAGCGACGTGGCGGTCGCGTGCGGCACGATGCAGGCCGCGACGCCCGCGTGGGTTCTCGCCGGTGTCGGATCGGGAAGGACGTCCGAGCATGCCGCGGTCACGGCCGGACAGCGCGGGGAAAAGGCACACCCGGCTGGGTGGCTTCTCGGATCCGGGGGCTGACCCCCGAGAGCGCTGATCGCGCGTCCGAGCGGCAGGTCCAGATCCAGTCGCGAGTTGAGCAAGCCGGTGGTGTACGGATGCGACGGGGCCCGTAGAACCTCGTCCATCGTGCCCATCTCGGCCAATCGGCCGCCGTAGAGCACCGCCACTCGGTCGGCGATCTGGGAGGCCACCCCGATGTCGTGGGTGACCACGATGAACGAGGTCTTCAGTTCGGTGCACAGATCGCGAAGCAGGCCCAGCACCTGCGCCTGCACGGTGACGTCCAGCGCGGTCGTCGGTTCGTCGGCGATCACCAGGTCCGGCTTGCCCGCGACCGCCATCGCGATCATGACGCGCTGCCGCAGGCCGCCGGACAGTTCGTGCGGAAAGGCCTTCATGCGTCGACCGGGGTCGGGGACGCCGACGAGTTCCAGTAGCCGCCGTGACTCGGCGGCGTCTCCGGTCAGCTCGGTGATCTGCCTGCCGACGCGCATCGTCGGGTCCAGCGAAGTCATGGGGTCTTGGAACACGGCGCCGAGGTGGGCCTTGCGGACGCGCCGCCGTTCGGCGGGATTGGCGGCGACCATGTCGACCCCGCAGACCTCGGCCTGACCGGAGATCACCGGAGCCGGTTCCCCGCCGAGCAGCCCGAGCAACGCCATGCCCAGCACACTCTTACCCGACCCGGACTCGCCGACGAGCGCCAACACCTCGCCAGGCTCGACGTCGAGACTGACGCCCCGCAGCGCGTGCAGTGGCACCCCTCGCCGCTCGAAGGTGACGTTCAAGTCCCGGACGCGTGCTCGCGGGGTGGACTGGGCGGTCACTGAAGGAGGTGCGAAGTCTGTTGCGTCGATACTCATGTGGCCGGACCCTCGTCGTCGGTGGGGCGTTCCGCGTCGGCGAGCAATACCGCGGTCGGCGCTGGCGCGGTTCGCCTTCCTGGTGTGCTCGAAGCCAACCCGTCGCCCGTGACGACTCCACGACGCGTCGATTTCCATCGCATTGCGCCAAGAGGTCGACGGGGGAGACGGTGGCAGCGCAATCAAAGCTTTACCGCTGGACCGGACCGACGACGCTCCATCCCGGTTCACTAGGGCCATGAGAACATCGAGCTCGTTGCGAGTGGACGCATGATGGTGGTCGTCGTCGGGAACCCCAAGCCGCTGTCACGCACCCGAGCGGCCGCCGAGCTGGTGGCCGAGGAGCTGACCGGCGCGCCTGCCACGCATGTGATCGACGTGGTGGACCTAGGCGCGGGTCTGCTTGGCTGGGGTGATCCAAAGGTGGCCGAGGCCAAGGAGATCGTGAAGTCGGCCGACACCCTGGTGGTCGCCTCGCCGACGTACAAGGCCACCTACACCGGTCTACTCAAATTGTTCCTCGACCAATTCGGGGCGGGGGAGCTCGGCCAGATCACGACGTTCCCGCTGATGCTCGGTGGTTCTCTCGCGCACGCACTCGCTCCCGAGCTGACGTTGCGCCCGGTGCTGGTCGAAGTCGGCGCCAGTTGTCCCGCGCCGAGCCTGTACCTGCTGGACACCGAGTACGAAACCTCACCGGAGTTGCAGAAGTGGCTGGGCATCGCCCGCCGCCATCTCCCGCGGGAGTCGTCGTGATTGCGGCCGTCGACGGCCGGTTCGACGAGATCCTCCTGCGGCAGGCCTTCGGTGCCTTCCCCAGCGGTGTCACGGCGTTCTGCGGTGTGGTCGACGGGGTCGCCGAGGGGATGGCGGCAAGCTCGTTCACCTCGGTCTCGCTCGCGCCGCCGTTGGTGTCGGTGTGCGTGGCGAACACGTCGACGACGTGGCCGAAGCTGGCCAAGGTCGACCGGCTCGGGCTGAGCGTGCTGGCCGAGGAGCACGGGCCGGTGGCGAGGTCGCTGGCGTCGAAGACCGGGGACCGATTCGACGGCGTCGATTGGACGTCCACCGAAACCGGCGCGGTATTCGTTCACGGGTCAACGCTTTGGCTGGAGTGCGCGCCCTTCAAACGCATCGAGGCCGGCGATCACGAGATCGTCGTGCTGGAGATCGTCGCGCTGGCGGTATATCCCGACGTCACCCCGATGGTCTTCCACCGCAGCAACTTTCACGGGTTGGCAGCACCGACGGCCCGTTGACCGTCGCCGACGGACGAGCGTACTCGTGCTCGTGAGGTCTGCTTGGCGGCGTCGATGGGGTGGTCTAGCGCCTTTCGGCAGGTTGGTCATGTTTCTGATAGTCGGAGTAGGTCTTCGGACGCTGACCGTGGAGCGGACGAGCATGGTTACCGACGTCAGGGGAACTGAACGATCAGCCCCACTGTCCCGCGCCTGGGCAGAAGTCGGGATCGCGAAACACTGCGCGGTCGCGATACAGGTGACCGCTGAGGGCTCTACCCACCGGGTCGGGCGGCGCACCGAGATTCGTGAACGGAACTCGTGGAACACGCGCGACGGCGCGAATCCGAACACTGCGCACATCGTGCTGACCGCGGTATTCGACGCACCGCTTCCGACGACGTTGTCCTCGAAGGTGGTCCGTGCGGGACGGCACTGGCGCGACGGACTAACCCGAAACCAACGCTTGCCGAACCCCTTCCACGATCGCCGGGGCCAGACTCCGAATGTATGTCGCGGTGAGGTGGCCGCCCACATCGGAGTAGACGATCGCGTTTCCGATGACCGACGGACAACGGTCGGCATTGCAGTAGTGCGGGGTGAGGTCGATCAGTGTCGCCGTGGGCACGCGGGACGCGGCGTATATCAACGGGTCGACTTGCGCTAGAGCTTCCGCTCGGGGCGTTCCGCAGCCTCCGGTCTTGTCACCCCCGAAGCTGACGCGCGTCAAACATGCCAGGGATTCTTCGCTGACCGCCGGGTTGTCCGCCAGCACCGCAATGCGGGTTCCCTTGGCGGCGACGGGCTGCCACGCACGTACGAAGTCGCCTGGATCCCCGGCGTCGCGGGCCGCCGTAGTGAGAACGAGGTCGTAGTTCTGTGCGAGCAGCTTTTCCTGAATGTCTTCCATCGTCGTCGTACACGGGCTGTCGAGCGGTGACCGCCACACACACCCCCACCCGAGGTAGGTGGTGAGCCTCCACTTGTACACCTCGAGGTACGGGGCCAGGGCCACGAGAACCTTCGATCCATGCGAGTCGCCGACGAGTGCGATGCGGGTGGCGTCGGGCCCTCGATAGCCGTACGTACACGAGTTGAGGGGTTGATCCTTCTCCGTCCAGCACGTCGGTGTGCCGCCGTCCTTGGTGGCGAAGTCGTCGAGGGACGGCCTCAGTGGCGCGCCGGGGGTCCGCAACGAACAATTCGGGGTGGTCATCGCGGGCGCGCCGAAGCACGGATCCGCGTTCGGCAATGGAGTCACCGCAGGTGTTACGACTCGAGATTCACTCACGGCCGCCAACGCGGTCGGCGCGGGCACGTCGATGACCACCGACTGCTCATCGATTTCTTTGGCGGCAGCGATCATCTCGTTGTGCCTGATGCCGAGAATCGACATCACCACAGCCACGACCATCACAGCTGCGACGCCACTCCACCCCGCCAGGCCGATCGTCGGCCTGTGACGTTTGGCTGTAGGTCGGTCCAGCAACCAATTCGACCCTCGGATGGGAGACTCGTAGTAGCGGTAGGTGACCGCCGTCAACACCAGCGCGAGCGCCAGGCCGACGACGTAGAACAGCGGACCTCGTGGAACGACGGCCAGCAGCAGGATGATGACGGGCCAGTGCCAGAGGTACAGGGTGTAGCTGGTGTCGCCGAAGTAGCGGGCAACCGGATTGGTCAACAAGGCCATCCCGCGCACCTCGGCACCGTGGAACGACGCCACCACCAGCGCTGTCGACAGGACGGGTAAAGCCGCCCACGGCGCGGGGAATTGAGCAGACGAGTCGATGAGAAATAGGGACGCGACAACGCCGGCCAAACCGAGGTACGCAAGCGCAGGCCGGATGGCATCAGGGATGCCGATAAGCCACGGCCCAGCTATTGCGATAAGCGCCCCAACACCGAGTTCCCACACTCGGGCAAAAGTGGAGAAGTAAGCGGCGTTCGGGTTCGTGGCAGTCAAATACATCGCCCACCCGAAGGAAGCGGCGACGACGCCGAACATGCCACCGAAAAGTCCCCACTGGCGGATCCCCGGCTTGCCAGTGCGTGCGTGCCGCCGAGTGAGAGCGAAGATCGCCACGAGCAGGAACGGCCAAACGAAGTAGAACTGCTCTTCGATCGACAATGACCAGTAGTGCTGAAGGGGTGACGGAGGCAGGTCCTGTTGGAAGTAGTCGGCCCCTACGGCCTGAAAACGGTAATTCGCCGCGAAAATTGCGGCCCACAGCGCGTCGACGAGCGTCTCCTTCGCCCGCGCCGCAGGTAACAGCACGTAGGAGACGAGGACCGTCACGACGAGCACGAGTATCGCGGAGGGGAGAATGCGCTTTACCCGGCGGACGTAGAAGTTTTGGAAGGACAACGTTCGACTAGTGGTTCTCTCCCTGATGAGGAGTCCGGTGATGAAGAACCCACTGAGGACGAAGAACACGTCGACGCCGACGAAGCCACCCGGTGGCCACTCGAACAGGTGGTCTGCGAATACCGCTAATACCGCGACGGCGCGCATGCCCTGAAGGTCGCGGCGCTGGCCCGGCTTCGCGGCGGCGCTAATTGGACGAGCCATTTCAGGGGCGGTCATAACGCGAAAGTGCGTGTCATCTGAATTTCCCCCAGTTGGCAAAGTCAACTGGCCAGAACCCTACCGCAGCAACGGACATCTGCCAGCGGGACGGCGAAATACGGGGCGGAAATGCTAATAGCGCCGCCGGGCCCTTCGGGAACTCTTCTCAAGATCAGAATTCTGAGCTAGAGGGTTATTCATCATCTGCGAGGCTTCGTGCAGGTCGCGGGAGCTGCCACCAGGCCTCGCCTCGTCGCCGTGGGAGCTGGCATTCGCGCTACGGACGCCGATCTTCACGCTCTTTGAGCGCAAGCCTGCGCCCCATACCTGGTCCCGTTCGCGGCACCGGCCGTTGGAAAGCATGCTGCTGAGCAGGTCTGCAGCGCGATCTCGGACCTGCGCCGTCGCATCAACTCTGCGCGGTCGAAACCAGTGATTATTGCGTACGGATGCATGAGTTGAGACACGATTAGGTATTGGACGGGAATGAGTCTCCGGTGCGAGTGTGAGACGAGTCGCATCGGAGTGATGCGCCTTTGAGACAAGGATTCACATGGCAATTTCCGACCACCACGAGGCAGGCCCGGCGGCCGTCGTGACGGCCGACCTGAAAGCCCCTCATCCCGGCCTCGACCGGCGCGGGCGCGGTGCGATAGTCGGCGCGGGCATCGGTACGTTCATCGGTCCTTGCGGTCGTGTCCCTGACGGCAGCGATCTTCGTGCTGAAGGAGACGGCCAAGAATCCGCCGCGCGAAGGGTGAGAAGGCGCGCTGGCCTGCTGTCCACCGCGAGCATCATGACCCGATCCCGTGGCGGCCCGCGGGACCAGACGACACAGAGACCAGCTGGCAGTGGAGTGTCCAGGAGTATCGACGAGAGGATGGCGACGATGAGTGAAGCGGATATCGAGGTGGTGCACACGGTGGTCTTCGCCGATGGCGTTGGCGGAGGCAATCCATGCCCGGTCGTCTTGGACGCATCCGAACTCAGCACGGATGAAATGCAAGCGGTAGCTGGCCGTTTCGGTCAGGAGTGCGGGTTCGTAGTCAGCCCGCCGCAGGATGACGTGCCGCGCCTACGGTTCTTCGTCCCCGAGCACGAGATGTCGATGTGCGTCCACGCGACGGCTGCGGTAGTTGCCTTGCTCGCACAGCGCGGTCGCCTGCCAAGGGATGTGGACCACGTGCAAGCCCCAGTGGGCCGCGTCGGAATCGGGTATCAGCGTGCAACCGTGGTCGGTGAGACGAATGTTCAACGGGTCAGCGTGACTCAACACGATCCGACCTTCTCATCTGCCAACCCCAGTCGCGAGCAGGTCGCCGCCGTGCTGGGTGTTCCAGTTGCCGCGATCGACAGTGCCCGGCCCGTCGAATCGGTGAGCGTGTCTCGGCCCAAGCTCATCGTGCCGATCAAGGACGCCCGAACGCTGCACGGACTCGCCCCAGACTGGGAACGGCTTTGGCGACTTTGTGAGCGCTTCGACACCACCGGCATCTACGCCTTTGCGGCCGCGGAGCAGCCTGCATCGTGGTTTGCGCGCCAATTCCCCGTCCGCGCAGGATATCCCGAAGATCCCGCGACGGGGGTCGCCGCTGGTGCCTTGGCGGCCTATCTCATCGCGCACGCGCCGCCCGTTGACCGCCAGAGTATCGAGATGCATGTCTACCAAGGCCAGGCGATGGGCCGCCCGAGCAGACTCGACGTCTCCGGCACCTGGAGCGACGATCGCGTCAGCGACATCACCGTAAGCGGCCTCGTGTCCGTGTCTCGTCACCATGTCGCACCCGCCGTGTAGCAGCCCACCAGAGGAGACGAACACGCACATCAAGGGAGATCAGAGGTGCAGCGGGACAGCCGCTTCCGCGATGTCCTTGCGCGTCGTATCAGCGCGGATCGCGGCGCGGGAGGTGACGCCCGTCGAACACGTCGACGAGGTACTCGAATCGCTCGACAGCTTGGCTGGAACCCCCTGGGCGAACCTCGTCAGCGCCCGGAACGACGATCGGGCCCGGCGCGAGGCAGAACTGCATACCGCCCGCATCGCTTCGGGCAGAGGTCGGGGACCGCTCGATGGCATCGCCGTGGCGGTGAAGGACAATATCGACGTCGAAGGCATGCCGACGGGTCTTGGCAGCGATTACGGCGGAGACCGCGATGTCGCCAACCGAGACGCCGACATCGTGACGCGGCTGCGCGCGCGGGGAGCGATTGTCGTTGCGAAAACTCACCTGCACGAACTTGCCTACGGGTCAACAAGATCGACCAACGCGAGCGGGCCAGCACGAAACCCCCACGATCCCGATCGGATAACCGGCGGCAGTCCGTCGGGATCTGCTGCGCTGACCGCACTCGGTGTGGTTCCACTAGCGATCGGAACGGACACCGGCTGCAGTGTTCGGGCCCCGGCGGCACTGTGTGGGGTAGCCGGGCTCATGCCTGCCTTGGGCACGCTGTCCAACGAGGGCGTAGTACCGGTTTCGCCCACCTTTGATCACGCCGGACTCCTCGCAGGGAGAACTCGAAGACCTCCTGACGAATTATCCGGTAGTGGTGGGCTACGAAATGCTCGAGCAGTACGCCGAGGCGCTGCACCAGTCACCAACTCGGTTCCAGCCAGCGGTGCGCGAGCGTCTCGAGTCGAACTATCGAGAAGCCGACTACGAGAGGGCGCTTCGCCAAGTTGGGCTGCTTCGCCGCCAGCTCAGCCGTCGCATCGCCGAGGCAGGGGTCGACGCCCTGGTGCTGGCCACGACCCCCTGGGCGGCGCCCCTCATAGGCCAGACCACCGTCGGTGGCGAGCCTGTCGGCGATGCGCTCCTGCGTCTCTGCACACCCTTCAGTGCGTTGGGTACTCCAGCGGTCAACGTCCCCGTCTACACCACGCCCCTGCCGCGGGGCGTCCAAGTGGTGGGCACGACACTCGATGAAGCCGATCTCCTCGCCCTCAGCGGACGAGTTGCGGCAGGGCAGGGAGACAACGCAGATGGCTGAACTTGCATCGGGTCGGACTGGATCTGCCGCGGCGATCAACCCATCGGCCTTTGGGGCGACTGAATATTGGCGCTGGGAGCGGCGCCGCAGCCAGGCAACCGTGCCAGAAGTACGATCAATCGATGGTGGATCCCGACGATCTGCGCATCTTCCTCGTCGTGGCAGATGAGCTGCACTTCGGCCGCGCGGCAGAGCGACTCCACATGGCACAACCTCCAGTCAGTCGTAAAATCCGCCAGCTCGAAAAGCGACTCGGTGCGGCTCTATTCGAGCGCAGTACTCGGAAGGTAGCGCTGACCGCGGTCGGCGAGGCCCTCATCGAGCCCGCCCGCGCGGTACTAGACGCCCTCGAACAAGTTGAGGTGGTTGCAAGTCTGGCGGGCACCGAAGAGATCGGACGTGTTCGAATCGCTTACGGCAGCGCTGCATACAATGCGTTGGTCGGCCGCCTGGCCAGCACGGTGAAACGGACCTATCCAGGCATCAAGCTCGAACTTCTCAGCCAGCACTTCGCCCAGCCGGCGATACAGATGCTCACCCGCGGCGATGTGGATCTCGCGATCGGCTGGTGGAACTTCATCCCCTCAGGAGTCACTAGCCGCGTCATCGCGGTCGACGAGCTAGTCGTCGCCATGCCGGAGACGCACCGTCTGGCCGGCCGGGACAGCATCTCATTTCGCGAGGTTGGCACGGATCCGTTTGTCTCCCTTGACGTGCAGACCGGATCGCTGTTGCTGGACCGACTACGGGAGCTCTCCATCAATGCGATCGCTGCGCCGCCGAACGTAGTTCAGTACGCACCAAATTTGTGGGCGGTACTGTCTCTCGTCTCGGCGGACGTTGGCTGCACCCTGACCTTCGGCTCGGTCGGCAAGAGCATTGCCGACCCTCGCCTGAGGTTCATTCGCCTTGAGGATAAGAGCCCACCGGTGCAACTTCGGATGGCATGGCGCGACGGCAGCACGGACCGCGCGCTCAATGCCGTGTTGCGACTAGCCGAGACAGTACTGCCGACGCCGCCAGCGGACTGACCCCGGACCACTGCGGCGGTCCAAGAGCTGATGGATTGAGAGGTGTCGGCAAGAAATGGTGATCCAGCGTGTTGCGGAGTCGATCTCATGACGTCCGAACCCATTCCGCAGGGCAGCTACCGAACCGCCGTCACGCACGGAGACCTGGTGTACACCGCAGGGATGACCCCACGCGTCGAGGGGGAACTGCTAGTCTCTGGCCGCATCGGAGCGCAGGTCGATTCGGACGCCGCGACCGCCGCGATCGAACTTGCCACCCGCAACGCCATCGCCGCCGTCGATGCCGTCCGCGGCTCACGTGCCGTCGAACGCGTATTACAACTGACCGTCTACATGGCGTGTGACGCGGACTTCACCGATCACTCTCGTCTAGCCGACAGCGCGAGCGCGATATTGTTCGACACTTGGCC
>NZ_JBEVLO010000361.1:0-2785 GCF_040509115.1 Mycobacterium sp.
TTACTGAGTTCATCAAACGAACGCAAGGGGTAGCGTGGTGAACATGGCGCTGGACGACTTGGAGGATGAGCAGTGCTCGATCGCACGTCCGGTCGCGCTGCTCGGGGACCGATGGACGCTCGTTCTATTGCGCCAAGCCTTTACGGGTGTCCGGCGATTCGACCAATTCCAATCCACGATGGGCCTGTCACGCGCCGTCCTGGCCCAGCGACTGGCGCAACTGGTGGATGCCGGCATCTTCGAGCGCACGGCGTACAAGGACGAGCGCCGCACCCGCCACGAGTATCGGTTGACCGACAAGGGCATGGACCTCTACCCCATTCTGATGGCGCTACGTACCTGGGGTGACAAGTACATGGCGCCCGACGGTCCGTTCCTGCTGTACCGGCACCGCGATTGCGGTGGACATGCCGAAGTGCTCCACGCGTGCGATCGGTGTGGCTCCGAATTGACCGCGCGTGACGTCGTCGTCGAGGTGGGGCCGGGGCTCACTGCCTCCAGCTGAGACGCGGGTCGTCCGCAACATGGGCGTCCGAATTTGCGGCCACCGCCGTCGAATCCGGCGGCGAGTGCGCTCTTGCGCGCACGACGTCACCCGCGGAATCTCACGTCATGTCCACGGGGCTTGTCCTCAGATCTGCGGTCCGGGCGCGTAGGCGGAGAGGATCTGACCTTCGGCGTCGCCTAGGTAGGCCAAGAGCATATTCTCGGCGACGTCGATCGCGCCGGCTATCACCGCGTCGTAGATCGCATGGTTCCTGGCCAGGTAAGGCATGTGAAATGTATGCGGATCCGCCATGACGTGAAAGACGAGGCGCAGTTCGTTCCACACATCGTTCATCAACCGGTCGAGGCGTCGGCTGTTGTTCAGGGCGGAGATCGCCTTGTGGAAGGCGATGTCGGCATTGCCGACTCCGGTCCAGTCCCCCTGCGCCGCATGCGCATCGGCGTCGTCGAGCGCACGCTGGAGCGCCCCGAGATGCGCGGTGGCGAGGTCGACCCCTCGGATCGCGGCGCATTCGACGATGCGGCGGCAGCTGTACAGTTCGGCTACGTCTTCAGGTGTCGGAATCCGAACGAACACACCACGATTCAGCTCATGGACGACCAACCGCTCCTCGACGAGTGATTTGAACGCCTCGCGCAGCGTGTTTCGGGATACACCAAGGCCTGAGCAAATGTCAGGCTCCGAGAGCCGCGTCCCAGGGAGAAACTCGCCTTCGAGAATGCATGACCGGATGATGTCTGCGATCTGCGTGCTCCGGCTCCCTCGGGCCAGGAGACTGCGCCGTGCTGACAGAACAGCCTTGGCCGTCGACTCACCCACATGTACCGATGACGACATTCAAGCAGTTCCCTTCTCGAAACGTGCCCCAAACGCAATGGTGAAAGACTCCCACGTTGTGTCCTCCAAGTAAACGATTGAACGAACCTATTGCAGGATCGTTCAACGATCCTCTAGTCTCGGATGAGAGCTGGATCACTGATGTCAATCGGGAGGCACCCATGGATTCGACAACCACCCGTTCGCCAGGAGACGGCAGCGCTCCTGACGCTGCAGACCGGCCCTTCGACTGGTTCAGGACGCTGAGCGCTAGAGGGCGCCTTGCCTTCTTCGGCGCCTTCGGCGGCTACGGGCTGGATTCCTACGACTTCCAGGTACTGCCGCTCGCCCTGGGCGCCATCGCCTCCTACTTCGCGATCAGTACCGGCGAAGCCGGCCTGCTGACTACGGTCACGCTGGTGGTGTCGGCTCTCGGTGGGGCGCTTGCCGGTGTTCTGTGCGACAAGATCGGCCGTATTCGAACCCTGCAGGTGACCGTTGCCACGTACACCTTGTTCACCGTGTTGTGCGGCTTCGCTCCGAATTTCGAGACACTGCTGGTCTTTCGGGCGCTGCAGGGACTCGGATTCGGCGGCGAGTGGGCTGCTGGCGCCATCCTGGTCGCTGAGTACGCCAAGCCGCAGTACCGCGGGCGTGCCGTCGCCTACGTCCAGAGCTCGTGGGCGGTCGGGTGGGGGCTGGCCGTCCTGGTTTACACCATCGTCTTCCAGGTGTTCAGCGAGGAAATCGCGTGGCGCGTGCTGTTCTGGACGGGTGCGATCCCGGCATTGCTAATCATCTGGGTGCGCCGCCACGTCACCGACACCGAGGCCGTCACCGAAAAGCGGGAGATCGCAGGCAAGAAGCGCGGTTCGTTCGCTGCAATCTTCCGCCGAGATCTGCTGCGCACGACCTTCTTCGCATCGTTGCTTGCCACCGGCGTCCAGGGGGGCTACTACACGCTGGCCTCCTGGTTGCCCACCTACCTCAAGAAGAGCCGTGGACTCGACGTCGTGGGGACCGGTGGCTACTTGATCATTGTGATCAGCGGCGCATTCCTCGGTTACATCTGCGGTGGAATCCTCTCCGACAAGCTGGGCCGCAAGCGCACCATGCAACTGTTCGCGAGCCTATCGGTGGTCTTCATGGTGGGCTACGCACTCGTACCCGACGGCGCCAACACACTCGTGATGCTGCTGGGTTTCCCCCTGGGATTCTGCACATCCGCCATCTTCTCCGGATTCGGCTCGTTCCTGTCCGAGCTCTACCCCGCCGAGTTCCGCGGCACGGGGCAGGGTTTCACCTACAACTTCGGTCGCGCAGTGGGCGCAGCATTTCCCACCGTGGTCGGATTTCTGGCGTCTACCACCCTGGGTCTCGGTGGCGCGCTGATCTTCGGCGCGATCGGCTACGTGATCGCGGTCATCGCGCTCTTCGGGCTGCCCGAGACCCGCGGCATCG
>NZ_JBEVLO010000362.1:0-3509 GCF_040509115.1 Mycobacterium sp.
ACGAGTCTGGGGTCAGGCCCCCGACGTGCCCCTTGACCTCCCAGAACCAGCGCTTGAGGTAGATCTTGAGCAGCTCGGGCTTGGCGTCGTCGGCGAGCTCGGTGATGCGAACCTCGCGGCTGCGCCAGCGCGGTCCCATCTCGACCCGGCCCGCCGCCCTCGCGTTGCGCGCCCACTGGGTGTTGCCGCGCGGTGAGACGACGTAGTCGCGGCCGTCGACGGTCATCAGATTGATCACCACGCCGCGAAGCTTGCCGGTCTTGCGGCCACGGACACGAAGTGCGTGGGTCCCCGCGACGCTGATCCCCGCCTCGGCGAGCCGCCGGAACACCTCGTTGGCGGTGCGGGCAATGAGATTCGGTGGGTCGTAACGGGTGGTCATGGCGTCTCTCCTCGGTCGATCGGACTTTGTGAGCAGTGCTCTCGGTTGAGGATGTCACGGTTGGTCGGCTAAATCAAGAGCATTGCTCTTGTTTTGTGCGACACTGGCGACATGGGCAAACGGCAGGACACCCGCGACCGCATCGAACGCGAGATCGTCGAACTGGGCAGACGCCACCTGATCACCGATGGCGCGGCAGGCCTGTCGGTCCGCGCGATCGCCCGAGAGCTCGGCATGGTCTCGTCGGCGGTCTACCGCTACGTGGCCAGCCGGGACGACCTGCTGACGCTGCTCCTCGTCGACGCGTACACCGAGCTCGCCGACGCCGTCGAACGCGCGGGGGAGGCCGACGGCACCTGGCGCGAACGGCTGCTGCGGATGGCGCACGCCGCCAGGGCTTGGGCCGTCGCCCAGCCCGCGAGCTGGGCGCTGCTCTACGGCAGCCCGGTTCCCGGCTATCACGCGCCCGCCGAACTGACGGTCGGGCCAGGAACGCGGATGATCGGCACCCTGTTCGGTGCGATCGCCTCGGGCATCGCGACGGGTGAGATCCCCAATTCGACGGCCGCGTCGGCCCGGACGTCGGCCGACTTCGACGGCGTCCGCGTTGAATTCGACTTCCCGGGGGATGACGCCACCGTGACCAAGTGCCTCCTGCTCTGGGCGGCGCTCGTCGGCGCCATCAGCCTGGAGGTCTTCGGGCAGTACGGCGCCGACACGGTGTCCGACCCCGAGGCGGTGTTCGACGCGCAGCTCAGGCTGGTGATCGCCGGCCTGTCGACGCTGTAACTAGAACACGTTCTAGCCAGTGGCCGGTGCCGGCGATATCCTCGAAGCGATGCATGACCAGACACCTGTCCAGATCGCCTGGGTGACGCACGACCTCGACGCCACCGAAGCGGCGCTGACCCACCTGATGGGCGCCAAGAAGTGGGTCCGCATGCCCGACGTCGCCTTTGGCCCCGACACCTGTACCCACCGCGGCAAACCCGCCGACTTCGCAGCGAACATCTCGCTGTCCTACGCCGGCGAGATGCAGCTCGAGCTCATCGCACCCGTGCGCGGCGCGAGCGTCTATGCCGACCACCTCGACACGGCGGGCGCCGGACTGCACCACGTCTGCGTCGAAGCGCCAAACCCCGATGCGTTCGAGGCCATGCTGGCCGACGCCGAACGTCACGGCACGCCCGTCGTCGCCGAGGGCACCATGCCCGGCGGCATGCGGTTCGCCTACGTCTCGGCACCGCACGCCGGCATCCCCTACCTCGAGATCGCCCTTGTCCCAGCAGAAATCCGGGCGTTCTTCGACTACGTCAAACAGGAGCAACAGTGAGCACCCAACTCCCCGAGACCGTCGACGCCGCAGGCGTGACGGAGTGGTCCGACGAGGTCGACGTCGTGGTGGTCGGCTTCGGCATCGCCGGGGGTTCCGCAGCGGTCAGTGCCGCCGCCGCAGGAGCACGGGTGCTGCTCCTGGAACGGGCCGCAGAAGCGGGAGGCACCACCTCCATGGCGGGCGGACACTTCTATCTCGGTGGCGGCACCGCCGTGCAGCGGGCCACCGGTCACGACGACAGCCCCGAGGAGATGTACAAGTACCTCCTCGCGGTATCGCGCGACCCCGAGCCCGACAAGATCCGGGCGTACTGCGAAGGCAGTGTCGAGCACTTCGACTGGTTGGAGGACTTGGGTTTTCAGTTCGAGCGCAGCTACTACCCTGGCAAGGTCGTCGTCCCGCCCGGCACCGAGGGCCTTTCCTACACCGGCAATGAGAAGGTCTGGCCGTTCTACGAGCAGGCCAAGCCCGCCCCGCGTGGGCACTCCGTGCCGGTGCCCGGCGAGCTCGGTGGGGCGGCCATGGTCATCGATCTCCTGGTCAAGCGAGCCGCCGACCTCGGCGTACAGGTCCGCTACGAGACGGGGGCCACGAACCTCGTCGTCGACGACGGAGCGGTGGTCGGCGTGGCATGGAAGCACTTCGACGAGACCGGAGTGATCAAGGCCAAGGCCGTCGTCATCGCCGCGGGCGGCTTCGTGATGAACTCCGAGATGGTCGCCACCTACACGCCGAACGTCGCGGAGAAGCCGTTCGTCCTTGGCAACACCTACGACGACGGCCTCGGCATCAGGCTCGGCCTCTCCGTTGGCGGGGAGGCCAAGCACATGGATCAGGCGTTCATGACCGCGCCGGTGTATCCGCCGGAGATCCTGCTCACCGGCATCATCGTCAACAACCTCGGCCAACGCTTCGTTGCCGAGGACTCCTACCACTCGCGCACGTCGAGCTTCGTCATGGACCAACCCGACAGCGCGGCGTTCCTCATCGTCGACGAAGCCCATCTCGAGCGCCCCGAGGTACCACTGGTCCCGCTGATCGACGGGTGGGAGACGGTCGACGAGATGGAGGAGGCACTCGGCATCCCGGAGGGCAATCTGGTGGCCACCCTCGCCCGCTACAACGAAAACGCCGCAAAGGGGGAGGACCCCGACTTCCACAAGCGCTCGGAATACGTTGCAGCCCAGGACAAGGGCCCCTGGGGTGCGTTCGACCTGTCGCTGGGCAAGGCCATGTACTCGGCGTTCACGTTGGGCGGACTCGCCACCTCTCTCGACGCGCAGGTGTTGCGCGACGACGGCAGCGTCATCCCCGGCCTGTACGCGGCGGGCGCGTGCGCGTCGAAACTCGTTCAGGACGGCAAGGGCTATTCGAGCGGCACCCAACTCGGCGAGGGGTCGTTCTTCGGCCGCCGAGCGGGCACGCACGCGGCGGGGCTCACGTAGCCGACGCCACCGGAGCCAGCCGCCACTCGCCGGACCCGAGCAGCTCGAGATGGTCGTCGTGGTGTTGCTCGACGGTGCTGCGGTGGCTCACGCTGACCACGATGCAGTCCGGCAGCGCAGTGCGCAGGGCCTTGTACAGTGCGAACTCCTGACCCTCGTCGAGTGCCGAGGTGGACTCGTCGAGGAACACGGCGCGGGGCGCGTTGAGCAGCACCCGGGCGAACGCGATCCGCTGCTGCTCGCCGGGGGACAACACCTTGGACCAGTCGGCGGTGTCGTCGAGACGGGAGGCGAGGTGACCGAGCGCGACCGCGTCGAGCGCATCGCCAATCACCTTGTCGCCGTG
>NZ_JBEVLO010000363.1:0-13448 GCF_040509115.1 Mycobacterium sp.
GGGTGAAAAGATAGTTCACGGCCCTGCCCTACCCACCCTCGCCGGCTTGCTCGGCGAGCCGGTCCGCCTCGAGAGCCGCGAGCACGTCGTCGGCCCTGATGCCACCGATCACCTGTTTGGCGTCATCGACGGCAACGCCGAGCCCGGCGGGCGACGACAACGCCGCGTCCAGGGCCAACCGCAGCGTGCCGTTGGGCACGAACAGCGATCCTCCCGCAATGGTGCTGTCGTACAGCGACTTTCCCTCGCGGTGCGCTGCGACCCCGTCGGCGTTGATCCACGCGTACGGCGAGCCGTCGGACCTGGTCACCAAGACCCAGTCCCCCGGCGCCAGCTGCAGCGCGTCGATGCCCTCTTCGCCGACGTGCCGAATGTCGTGCAGCGGCAGGCTCGTTCCCTGGGTGAACTGCAGGCCGCGGTAACCGCGATCGGCACCGATGAACCCCGCCACGAAGTCGTTGGCCGGGTTGGAGAGCAGCCGCCGTGGCGCGTCGTACTGCTGCAACACGCCCCCGCGGCCGAACACCGCCACCTTCTCGCCGAGCTTCAACGCCTCGTCGATGTCGTGAGTGACGAAGACGATGGTCTTGCGCAGTTCGCTTTGCAGCCGCAGGATTTCGACCTGAAGCTCTTCACGGACCACCGGGTCGACGGCACTGAAGGGCTCGTCCATCAAGAGGATCGGCGGGTCGGCGGCCAGCGCGCGCGCCACGCCGACGCGCTGCTGCTGACCACCCGACAGTTGCGCCGGGTACCGGTCCGCCAACTTCGGGTCCAGACCCACCCGCTCCAGCACGCCGAGCGCGGCCTTGCGTGCGGTGCGCCGGGATTCGCCCTTCAGCACCGGCACCGTCGCGACGTTGTCGACGACGCGCAGGTGCGGCATCAGGCCCGCGCTCTGGATGACGTAGCCGATGCCCAACCGGAGCTTGACGGCGTCGACCTTGGTGACGTCCTCACCGTTGACCGTCAAGGTGCCCGACGTCGGATCGATCATCCGGTTGATCATCCGCATCGACGTCGTCTTGCCGCAGCCGGACGGGCCGACGAACACCGCGAGCGTGCCGTCGGGCACCTCGAGGTTCAACTCGTCGACGGCGACAGTGCCGTCCGGATACTTCTTGGTGACACCGTCGAACTTGATCATGTGCCCTACCTTCTGGTCTAACCGGCTACCGGCTTGTCGAACCCGTTGTCCTGTACCCATTTGCGGGCCGCCTCTTCGGGGTCGACCCCGCCGTTGCCGGACGTCGCGGTGTTCATCTCGATCAGGGCTTCGGTCGTCAGCTTGGCCGACACCGCGTCCAGAATCGTCTTGAGCTGGTCCGACATCTTTTGTGACGCCACCAGCGGCACGACGTTGGCGGCCAGGAAGTTGTTCTTCGGATCCTGCAGCGGGATCAGGTTGTTCTCCCGAATCGCCGGCGACGTGCTGAAGATGTCCGCGGCGGTGATGGTGCCCTCGACGAGCGCCCGTACGGTGGCGGGCCCGCCACCGTCACTGATGGCGACGAAGTTTCCCGGCGCGATCTTGAGCCCGTACGCCGCCTCAAGGCCTGGTAGGCCCTCCTTGCGGTCCGCGAACTCCGACGGCGCACCGAACTTCACCTCTGGCGAATGCGCGGCGAGGTCGGCGATCGTCTTGAGGTTCCACTTGGTGGCCGTTTCCTGGGTGACCGCCACGGTGTCCTGATCGTTGGCCGCGGACGGCGTCAGGATCGAAAGACCGCCCGGCAGCACCCGGGTCAGTGCCAACTCGACGGAGTCCGGATCGGTGGCCTTGGTCTCCGGATCGAAGAACTGCAACAGGCTGCCCGTGTACTCGGGGATCAGGTCTATCGAATGATCCTGGACGGCAGGCACGTAGGCTTCGCGGCTGCCGATACCGAACTTCCTGGTGATCTCGAATCCGTTGGCCTCCAACGTCTGTGCGTAGATCTCGGCGATGATCGTCGACTCGGTGAAGTCAGCCGACCCGATCGCGATCGTCTTGAGGTCACCGGAGATCTCACCGCCGCCGAGCGGGTTCGAGCTGCCGCAAGCAGCGGCCAAGACGGTCAGCACCGCCATCACCGCGGCCAGACCACTTCTGTGCTTCGTTCGTCGTGTGAGATTCATGCGAGCGTCCTTTCGGCGTCACCTGCCTCGTGAGACCCTAACCAGCTTGCTCTCGTGTCGCTCGGCTTTAGCTCTGCCTGAATGCAGCATTACCGTCTCGTGATCACCCGTGACCACCGGTTTCAATCCGCCGGAAAAGGGGCAAGGATGTGGCAATGAGCACCGACCCGCAATTCTCGCCCGTCGAACCGGGCCGCCCGGGCCACCTGGCTGGCCCGGTGGATCCGGTGGTGCCAGGCCCGCCGGTCGTCGACACCGCACCGCCAAAGGCGCCGCCGCCCGAGAACGCGGTGCACTTCACCAGGGCCGCTGCCCTGTGGTCGGCCCTGATCGTCGGGTTCCTGGTCCTGATCGTCCTGCTGATCTTCATCGCCCAGAACACGGACTCGGCGACGTTCCACTTCCTGGGTTGGTCGTGGAGCCTGCCACTGGGTGTCGCGCTGTTGGCCGCGGCAGTGCTTGGTGGCCTGGTGACCACGTTCGCAGGCATCGTCCGCATCGTGCAGTTGCGGCGCGCTGCCAAGAAGAACTTCAAGGCCGCGCTGCGGTCAAGCTAGTTCGGCGAGCCCCGCGGCGATCAGTGGGGCGACGGCCTCGCCGACGTTGTCGCCGTATTCCGTCGTGCCACCCATCCGATCACGGAACTGGATGCCCGCGGCGATGATGGCCAGCTTGAAGTACGCCAGCGCCATGTAGAAGTCCCAGTGGTCCAGCGGCTGGCCCGCCGCAGCCGAATACCGTTGTGCCAGTTCATCAGCCGACGGAATCGACGGCGACGACCACGCCGCATCGGCGTGCACCATGTCGAACATCGGATGGCGGTAGACGCACATCAGTGCCGCGTCGCTCAGCGGGTCGCCCAGAGTGGACAACTCCCAGTCGAGCACCGCCCGTACCTTGGTGGCGTCTTCCGCGTCGAGCATCGTGTTGTCGATGCGGTAGTCGCCGTGCACGATCGACGTCCTGCTCTGCGGCGGCAGCGCCTCACCCAGCGCGGCGTGCAGCCGTCGCACGTCGGTGTCGCGCGGATCGTCGTCGGTCCGCACCAGATCCCACTGCCCGCCCCAGCGCCGCACCTGTCGCCGCAGGTAGCCGGTCGGCTTACCGAAGTCACCAAGGCCGACGGCCTCGGGGTCCAGCGCGTGCAGATCCGCCAGCACCTTGATCAACGCATCGACGCACGCGCTCACGACGCTCTGGTCGCCGAGCGCGTCGAGATCCCGCGAGTGCCGCACGATGCGCCCCGGGACGAAGTCGACCATCTGGAACGGCGCGCCGAGAACCGAATCGTCGTTGCGCATCGTCACGGCGTGGGCCACCGGCACCGCGGTGCCCTCCAGCGCGGCGACCACCTTGTACTCGCGGGCCATGTCGTGCGCCGACGGCGTCAACCCGTGCAGCGGGGGGCGGCGCAGCACCCACTTGGACGCATCGTCGAACACCAGGAACGTCAGGTTGGACCGGCCGCCCGCGATCAGCTCGCCGCGCAGTTCGCCGGTGCGTGGCACACCGATCTCACGCAGATGCCCGTCGAGCGCGCCGAGGTCCAGGCCGTCCAGTGAAGCGTCGGTGGTCACCGCACTTGTCTACCATCCGGCCCATCTGCTCTTCGCGCGAGCGCTCATCCGACCCATCTGCTCTTCGCGCGAGCGCTCATCCGACCCATCTGCTCTTCGCGCGAGCGCTCATCCGGCCCATCTGCTCTTCGCGCGAGCGCTCATCGCTGATTTCTGGGGAGCAGATCCCATACGTGTTCCGTGCCATTGATCGACGCGACGCTGAGCCGTCCGTCCCGGTGCGAGAGCAGTCGCGTCACACCCGTGTAGTCCACCTGCACGCACAGCAGGCTCTCCGTCTTCATGATCTGGTGCACCAGGGAATTGATGACGCCGCCATGGGTGAACACCGCGACCGTGGCGTCGTGCTCGGCGGCGGCGACCACGTCGTCGATGCCTGCCCTGACCCTGGCCTGGAAGGCGTCGGCGTCCACGTCGCCAGGAAGCTCACCACTCATCAGCCGCTTGATGTCCTCCTCGGAGGCTTCCTCGATCGGCGTGTAGTGCGACAGCTCGTAGTCGTACTCGGCGATGCGCTCGTCGATGTCGATGGGAAGGCCCAACGCATCGGAAACCGGTTGCCCGGTCTGGATGGCGCGCCGTTGCGGACTGCTCAGCAGCCTGCTGATGGGGAAGCGCGCCAACGCGTCGGGCAGCCTCTTCGCCTGCTCGACGCCATCGGCCGACAGATGGGGATCAGAGCCCTGACCGGCTTCACTGCGGAGAGGTAGCGCATGTCGGACCAGAAGCAATTGCACCGTGCCACCATATGGCGTGCACGCATTCGCCCGTCCGGGTGTGCAGGGGCCGCGCACAGCCGCCAGGCGCTAGGCGCTAGGCGCTAGGGGGTGACGATGGCGAAGCTCGGATCCGGCTTGTCGAGCACCCCAAGCAGCGACGTCAGCGCGGCGGCGTCACCCGTGATCTCCACGCCAGGGGACGTGGCGTCGCCCGCCGCGAACAGCAGCAGCCGCACCTTCGTGGCCAACGTGACCGTCGCGTTGGCCGTCGCCGGATCGGCTGCCACCTTGCGATACACCAGGACACCGTTGCGCAGCGTCAACCGGTAATTCGCGGCGAGGTCGGTGAACGTGACGTCGATGGCGAGGACGAGATCCCACGCCTTGGGTCCGTTGATGGCGATCGCGAAGCTGTCGAACATCTGCTCCGGCGACAGTTGCGACAACATCGACATCGACGTGGTCGATACCGCCATCCCGAAGTTGCCGTCACGCAGCTCGGTGGCGCCGGACAGGAAGAAGTTGCGCCACGTCGCGTTCTCCGCGCCGTACGCAAGCTGCTCGAGCGTGTCGGCGTACAGCGCCTTGGCTGCCGCGTGATTCTCGTCGGTGAAGATTGCGTGATCCAACAATGTTGCTGCCCAACGAAAGTCGCCACCATCAAAGGCCTTCTGCGCGATCTCGACCACACGGTCGATGCCGCCGATCGCCTCCACGTAGCGCGGCGCGATCGCCTCGGGCGGATGCTGCCACAGCCGTCCGGGATTGCCGTCGAACCAGCCCATGTAGCGCTGATAGACGGCCTTGACGTTGTGATTGACCGACCCGTAGTACCCGTGCGTGTGCCACGCCTTCTCCAGCGCGGGCGGCATCGTGAACGTCTCGGCGATCTCGACGCCAGTGAAACCCTGGTTGAGTTGACGCAGGGTCTGGTCGTGAAGGTAGGCGTACATATCGCGTTGCAGCGACAGGAATTCGACGATCCGGTCCTTGCCCCACGTCGGCCAGTGGTGTGAGGCGAACACGACGTCGGCGCGGTCGGAGAAGCTGTCGATGGCCTCGGTGAGATAGCCCGACCAGCCGTGCGGATCGCGCACCAGCGCGCCGCGCAGCGTCAGCAGGTTGTGCAGGTTGTGCGTGGCGTTCTCGGCCATGCAGAGCGCCCGAAACTTGGGGAAGTAGAAGTGCATCTCCGCGGGCGCCTCGGTGCCGGGCGCCATCTGAAACTCGATCTCCACGCCGTCGATGGTGTGCGTCTCACCGGTGGTGGCGATGTCGAGCGTCGGGACGATCAGCGCGATCTCGCCGACCGAAGTGTTTTGCCCGAGGCCGCAACCCACCTGCCCCTTGGGGCCCCTGGCGAGCACCGTTCCGTACATGTAGGAGGCCCGCCGGGTCATCGCCGTGCCTGCGTACACGTTCTCCTGGATGGCGTGCTCGGTGAATCCCTCTGGCGCGATCACCACGACCTTGCCCGCGTCGACGTCGGCCTGGGTGGTCACGCCGAGCACGCCCCCGAAGTGGTCGGCGTGACTGTGGGTGTAGATGACGGCGGTGACCGGACGGTCCCCGCGGTGCGCCCGGTACAAGGCCAACGCCGCCGCGGCGCACTCGGTGGAGATCAGCGGATCGATGACGATCACGCCGGTGTCACCCTCGATGAAGCTGATGTTGGACAGATCGAGTCCGCGGACCTGATAGATGCCGTCGACCACCTCATAAAGCCCCTGCTTGGCGGCGAGGGTGGACTGGCGCCACAGGCTGGGGTGCACGCTGGTGGGCGCGTCACCGGTCAGAAAGTCGTAGACGTCGTTGTCCCACACCACCCGTCCGTCGGCTGCCTTGACGACGCAGGGTTTCAGCGCGGCGACGAACCCGCGGTCCGCGTCGTCGAAGTCGCGCGCGTCGTCGAACGGAAGACCGTCGAGGTGGGCGGCATGGGCGGACTCGATGACGGCGGCAGGCGGCTTCTGATCCATGGCAACGAGATTGCCACCCGACTGGTCCCGCCGAGGCGGTTCGACACGATATTCACTGTCACGTCAGCCAGTTCTCGAACTCGGCGAGCTACGTGTGGCGGGCGCGTTCCTCGTACTCACGGCGCCCGGCGACGTCCAGACCCTCGGCGAAGATGACGTCCGCGCGAAGGAACCGGCGGACCGTCTCATTCACGATCCGGGGCGTGAAGTTGCGCATGAACAGCGTGGCCAGACCGGCCGACTTCGTCACCATCAGATGCGGGCGCGGCTTGCGGATCAGCCCCACGATGCCAGCCGCGATGTCGTCGGGTTCGGCGTTCTTAAATCCACGCGCACTCGAAACCCCGTCGACCATCGCCGTATTCGTCAGCGTCGGCATCACCGTGGAGAACGACACCCCGCTTCCCCGCATCTCCAGCCGCACCGCGTCGGTGTACCCGAGCACCGCGTGCTTCGTCGCGCAATACGTCGCGATGCCCGGCATCGGCGTGATCGAGGCCAGCGAGCCGACGTTGATCACATGACCCTTGCGCCGCTTGGCCATTCGCGCCGCACCCAGCTTGGTGCCGAGGATCACGCCGAACTCGTTGATGGCGATCGTGCGCAACGTGACCTCGTCGGGTTCATCCACCGCACGCCCGGCCGGGCAGATGCCCGCATTGTTGATCAGCACGTCGATGGGACCGAGTTCGTGTTCGACGCTGTCCAGGAACTCCTCGAACGACGCCCGGTCCGTGACGTCGAGCCGCAGGTGCACCTCCAGACCGAGGGCGGTGCCCGCGTCCTTGGCCGCGACCTCGTCGACGTCCCCGATCGCCACCTTCGCTCCGAGTCGATGAAGCGCGGTGGCGGTCGCGAACCCGATGCCGCGCGCGCCGCCGGTGATCGCGACGACCTTGCCGTTGATACCGGTTCCCACGAATTCGCAGCCTAGATCATGGCGGGCCTGCTCAGAGCACTTCGATCATCCGGATTGAGCCGCTTGGCAATTGGGCCGCCGGACACGTCCACCTCGCCGTCGCGGCTAACCGGGCGGGGTCGGCGGCGCCGGGTCGAGCATCTCGACGTCATCGTCCTTCCACTGATAGCGCACGGCGACCCGTGGGCCGTCGCAGGCCGTGCACACGTTGCGGCCATCCTTGTAGTCGAGCACCACCATGGCGTCGGTACTGCGGGTGGCGTCGAACGACGTGAAGGGATACGCCACCGACGTCGCGGTACCGACGTACTCGCCGTAGTGAAACAGCAACGCGTGATCCGGCGAACTGCCAGTGGCGCCCTCGACCGTGACCAGCGCGGCCGACAGCGTCGCGCACGGATCGAAGTTGCCCGCGTAGGCCGTCTGCGCCCACGGGGCGTCGACCCCGCTGATGGCGGGCGGGAGTGACCGAGCCGCGAGCCCGATCTGGGGCGCCTCGAGGTTGATGCCGCACTGCGACCCCGGCGGCTCCGCGCCTGCCGACGGCACCGAACCGATCAACATCGACGCTGCGGTCACCGCCATCGCGAGGGAAGAACTCCGAATCACTGCCTACGATCCCCTCTTCGTCGTGTGTCGCTGCCCAAGACCACGGCTCACACGCGGTGCAGCGCGACGTCCGTCAGGGCCGAGTCCGTGACGCTCGCCGTCATGAAGGTACAGAACGGCTGCCGTCGCCGATCCGTTGGCGACCCCGGATTCAGCAGACGCAAACCGGTCGACGCGGTGGTGTCCCAGGGGATGTGGCTGTGCCCGAACACCAGGACGTCGGTGTCCGGATAGAGGGCGGCCATCCGCTCGTCGCGTCCAGCGGCCGCGCCCGTCTCGTGCACCACGGTGAAGCGCACGCCGGACAGCACCACGTCATTGCGTTCCGGGAGCCGCTCCCGCAAGTCGGCACCGTCGTTGTTGCCCCAGCAGCCGATCAACCGGTGAGCGCGCGCCTCGAGCTCGTCCAACAACGCCGCGTCCACCCAATCACCGGCGTGCACCACGACGTCGGCGTGCGCGACGGCGGCCCAGACCACCGCCGGAAGATCGCGCGCCCGCTTGGGCACGTGCGTGTCGGCGATCAGCAACAAGTCCACCCGGCCACGGTATCGGGTTCCGAACGCATCGCCTTCATAGGTTGCTATCCGCTCGGTAATCACACCAAGTACCCTGAGCGAGGCGGTCGGCGAGTTGTTGTGAACATCACGTCACCGACATTCGACCTGGGGGGGATCGATGATGCCACCACCGAGGGGCCTGGCCGCTGGCGTGGGACTCATCGGGATGCTGATGTTTGCCATCTGGTTGCTCGTCGGCATCGGCGGGCCGGAAGCGACTCTCGCGGTGAGCGAATGGGGCGCCATCGCGGCCAGTGCGTTCGCGCTCTCGTGCGCCCTGGTCGCGGCAAAGGGCTCACGCGGGCGGCATCGGATCGCGTGGTCATTCGTGGCCTTCGGGTTGGCGGGCTGCGTGGTGGGCACCGTCCTCAGGGCCACCGTCGACCTCTCCGCCGGACAGGGCATGCGCCCGGTTCTGGCTCCCGATTACTTCTTCCTGCTGCTCTCCGTCGGCATCTGCCTGGCCGCCCTCTTCGTCCCGACTTCAGGCGGGACTCGCGTCGGCGTTCGGCTGGTGCTGGACGCGGTCATCGTGACGACGTCGTTGTTCATGTTGGCCTGGGCCTTCGTCCTGCGCGACCTGTTCGACAGCGTCGACGTGCCAGCGACCTCATTCGCGCTGGCGGTCGTCTATCCGATCGCCGACCTCGCGATGGTCACCATCGGCGTGATGGTGCTGGTCAGTACGCGCCACGGCTATCGCACCAGCCCCGCCCTCGTCACGGCTGGCTTCGTCGCCGTCGGTGTATCGGACGCCGTCTACGTGTCCCTGTCGGTTCACGATCTGGACTCCAACTACCTCGTCGTATTCGGTTGGGCGGCGGGCATGTACCTCATCGGTTTGGGCGGTCTTGCGTCGCGACAGATGCCCCCGCCGCACGCCGAGCCGACGCGCTCGCCGTCTCAGGCGCCGCTGTGGCTGCCCTACCTCCCCGTCCCGTTCGCGCTCGTCGTCGGCGCCAGCGAGCTCTGGCCGATCGCCAGCACGGCGCCGATCCTCGTCGCGGGCCTCGCTTTGGTGCTAGCCACTCTGATCCGGCAGTTCGTCCTCCTCGACCAAAACCGACGCCTACTCGTCACCGTCGCCGAAATCGCTCTCCGCGACCCGCTGACCGGTCTCGCCAACCGCGCCCTGTTCACCGACCGACTGGCACACGCCATGCAACTCCGGCTGCGCAACTCAGCCCCGGTGTCTGTCCTGCTGGCCGACCTCGACGACTTCAAGTTGGTCAACGACAGCCTGGGCCATCCCGTTGGCGACGAGGTGCTGCGCAGCGTCGGCGAACGGATCCAGAACAGCGTGCGTCCAGGCGACACCGTCGCCCGCCTCGGTGGGGACGAGTTCGCGATCCTCGTCGAGGATGTGCCCGCGGTCGCCAACGACATCGCCGACCGCGTCATCCGAGCCTTCGACGACCCATTCGTGGTGGACGGCCGAGACATCTACATGACGCTCAGCATCGGGCTGGCCTCCGCACCCGCAGTGGGTGGCGCGGACTTCACGGCCGAGGAACTGTTCAACCGCGCGGACCTCGCCATGTACTCGGCCAAGCGGGCCCACGCGGCGGGCGCTCGGACCTTCACCCCCGACATGCGACTCGATGCCACCGAACTACAGCTGCTGAGCCAGCGGGAGAAGAGCGGGTACGGGGGCGGCGTCGCGCGCATCCAGTTGCTCGGCGACCTTCGTCGAGCCATCGACGAGAACACGCTCGACTTGGTCTACCAGCCGAAGTTCGATCTGACGACGGGCTCGGCGGTCGGCGTCGAAGCACTGATTCGCTGGCCCCATCCCGAATTCGGGATGCTGGAACCCGCCGACTTCCTGCCCCTGGTCCGAGAGAACGGACTGATGGAGACCGTCACAGACCTCGTACTGAGCCGCGCCGTGAAGGACGCCGCCAGCTGGTACTCGGCGGGTATCCACCTCCCCGTCGCGATCAATCTCTCCGCGCCGTCGCTGGACGACGAGACACTCCCGGACCGCATCCTGACGGCGTTGGCCAGGCACGGCATGCCCCCCGAGTCGCTCAGCGTGGAGATCACCGAGGACCTGCTGCTCGCCAGCGTCGTGCGGGCCCGCAGCGTGCTCGACCGGCTGCGTGACTCCGGCATCCGCGTTGCCATCGACGACTTCGGCAGCGGCTACGCCACCATGACGTACCTCCGCGAGCTGCCCATCGACGAGCTCAAACTGGACCGGCAATTCGTCGCCCCGATCCTCGAGGACGAGCGCGCCGCCGCGATCGTCCGGTCCGTGCTCGAGCTGGCCGAGGCGTTCCGGCTCGCCAGCGTCGCCGAGGGCGTGGAGAACCGTGCGACGGCGCGGCGACTCAAGGAGTACGGCTGCGGCTTTGCCCAGGGGCATTACTTCAGTCCGCCGGTGCCAGCCAAGGCGATCCGGCTCGGCGTGTGCGGCAGCAGGCCGGTCGACGGCCGGATCACGCCGATTGCAACAACTCGGCCATCCTGGGCATGATCACCTGCAGCCCCTTGAACGGGCGGATCATCACCTTGAACGACGTGATCTTCTCGTCGTCGTTCCAGACGATCATGTCGACGCCGTCGACATAGACGCCGTCGATGGTCGCCTCGAACTCCAGTACCGCCGAGCGCTCGCCGAACCATTGGCCCACGTATCGAAAATCCGTACCCGCGAACATCTTCGACGCCGCGGTCAAGTATGTGGCCGTCGCCGCCTTGCCCTCCTGAGCCTTGAACAGCGCCGGCGAATGGAACACCGCGTCGTCGGCGAGCAGGTCGTCGAGCTCGTCGACGCGGTTGTCGTGAATCATGTCGATCCAACGCTGGATCACAGCAGGGGTCATCTCGCCATCCTCCCAGTCTCGATGCGGCTGGGCATCCACACGCGCGGTGGCCCCCACGTCTCCGCGAACGTCACGGGGGGCTCGGTACTCTGCCCATTTGCGGGTGCTATTCAGCCCGCCGCAGTACGGCGACCACCGTCATCATGAGAATCTGCACATCCAGCCACAGCGACCAGTTCTCGATGTAGAAGTTATCCCATTCGGCGCGGTCCTCGATCGAGGTTTGCCCGCGTAGGCCGTGCACCTGCGCCCAGCCGGTCATCCCGGCCTTGACCCGATGCCGCTCACCGTAGCGCCGGATTTGGGCGTCGAAGACGTCGACGAACTCGGGACGCTCGGGGCGTGGGCCAACCAGGCTCATTTCGCCCTTGATGACGTTGATCAGCTGCGGGAGTTCATCGAGGGAACTCGACCGGATGATCTTGCCGATCCACGTGCGCCGATCGACGCCCTCCACGCCACCGGGTGCACTGCCCTGGTGCAACGCAAACTGAGTGTCCGAGACTCGAGGTGGGCGCATGGACCGAAACTTCAAGCAATCGAAGACGACGCCGTCGCGGCCGACCCTCGGCTGCCGAAAGAATGCCGGCCCAGGTGAGGACATTTTCACGGCCGCCGTGAGGAGCCCGAACACCGGTGCGATCACCAAGAGGATGGCGGCCGCCAGAATCCGGTCGAAAACGTGCTTGGCGGCAAATTGCCAACCCATCGGGTTGGTGTGGGACAACACCAGCAGCGGCAGGCCACCTACGTAGTCGACTCTTGACCGTTTGCATACGCTGTCGAACATTCGCGGCACCACCCAGACCGTCAGGCCGGCGAGCCGGGCAGTCCTGATGACGGGGATCAGATCTTGGTCGCGGGTCTTCGAAAAGGTGACGACGATGGCCTCCGCCCGCGTGCGCCGGATCGCGTCGGCAATGTTCTCTGGTGTGCCGACGGCTGGGACGGGGCCGGCCACGTCGCCGGTGGCAGTCCACGGGGGTTCGGCGTCGACGAAGCCGACCGGCAGGATTCCGTATTGGGGAGTGTCAACGAAGCGCTTCGCAAGGTGGCGGGCGACTATCCCGTTACCAACGATCAGCGTCCGCGATTGCAGTAGATGGTGTCGACGCAACACGCGTTTGGCTTGCACCGCGGAGATCCTGCCGATGGGCAGCAGCACAGCGGTGACCATCCAAACCTTGGCCACCGTGCCGCCCAAGTATCCAGGGACTTCGGCGAGGACCATGCCGCCAAGCAGCAGCATCGCGGCTAGCGCCGCGGTCATTTGCACCGCGACGAACTCGTCGATCAGGGTGCTGTGAAGCAACCGACGGTAGGTCGAGCGCAAGAAAAATATCAACAGCAGCATCGGCGCGTAACAGGCCATCATCCACACCGGCGGCAGCGGCAGCCCGCTATCGCGGGCCCAGATCAGACCTGCGGCAGACGCGATCGAGGCCATGGCCAAATCCACGGAGAACTTGATCAGGACGCCGAGTGAACCCATCGACATTGCCAGGTAGGCGCGCAGCCGCGGCACCTTGGTTACCGGTGAAGCTGCGCCAGCATCGATCGGCGATTCACCAGTCACCGCATGTATCGCCATGACCCATCGCCTCCCTACCTACAGCAGGACGCAAGGTTAGCCCATTTTCATTTGCTTGCTCCTGAGTGTGCATGGGATGTCAGCAAATACAACAGTCTCGTAAGTTGTGAGCTCAGCTACATTGTTTCCCGACTACCGCGAATGATCCAACTCCGCAAATAATCGCGGGTTGATCGGACGTGGCATTTGCTCGCGGCCGCGTTCGCGCAGCGTCTCCCGTGGTGCGTTGACGGCGCGCGCAGGAGGGATCAATCCTGGTCGCACGCGGAAGGCTGCGGTTGGCGGCCCATCGGTAGCCGACGCCCTCATCGATCCGAAATATGTCAGCAACCGCGTGCTGCGAACTTAGCAACATGAAGCGGTTCGCAGGCCGCGTCCCGTCCCGGAGGCAGAGCGTGACCCGGAACGGAGCAGTCGGGATCGCTCCGCAAGCCGTTCGTCGTTCGTTCGGATGCCGATCCCATCCCGTCACGTGGACATCGCGGGGCGGGTCGCTGCCATCCTTCAGATCACTTCGCTGGATGTCTGTGCGCCCGAAGGGATTCGAA
>NZ_JBEVLO010000364.1:0-2823 GCF_040509115.1 Mycobacterium sp.
GTCGGCGAGGTGCTGCGCAGCTATTCACAGGTCGTCATCCCGGAGATGAACCTGGGCCAGCTCGCGCTGCTGCTGCGGGGCAAGTTCCTGGTAGACATCCAATCGGTGACGAAGGTGGAAGGCATGGCGTTCCTGGCCGAGGAGGTGGAGGGCATCATCGATTCGGCCCTTGACGGAACGTTGCGCGAAAAGGAAAGCGACAAGGCCACGTTCGCACGGTTGGCAGCAGCCACCGTGGAGCTGGCCGTAGGAGCGGACGCATGACGACAGCGAGAAGCGAAGCGGATTCCGCATCGACCCAGTTGATCGGCACGGACCTCGGCATCACGCCCGCAGGCCTGACGAAGATCAGCGGCGTGCCGACCACCGACCAGCCGCAGAAGGCCAAGGACTTCGCCAGTGACCAGGAGGTCCGCTGGTGCCCGGGATGCGGTGACTACGTCATCCTCAACACCATCCGCAGCTTCCTGCCCGAACTCGGGCTCAAGCGCGAGAACATGGTGTTCGTCAGCGGTATCGGCTGCTCAAGCCGGTTCCCGTACTACCTCGAGACCTACGGGCTGCACTCCATCCACGGCCGCGCCCCGACCTTCGCCACCGGTCTGGCACTGGCCCGCGACGATCTGTCGGTCTGGGTCGTCACCGGTGACGGCGATGCGCTCTCGATCGGCGGCAACCACCTGATCCACGCGCTGCGCCGCAACGTGAACATCACCATCCTGCTGTTCAACAACCGCATCTACGGCCTGACCAAGGGCCAGTACTCACCCACCTCCGAGGTCGGCAAGGTCACCAAGTCGACGCCCATGGGCTCGCTGGACTATCCGTTCAACCCGGTTTCACTGGCACTGGGCGCCGAGGCCAGCTTCGTCGGTCGTGCGCTGGACTCGGACAAGAAGGGCCTGACCGAGGTGCTGCGGGCCGCGGCGTCGCACCGGGGTGCCGCGCTCGTCGAGATCATGCAGGACTGCCCGATCTTCAACGACGGTTCGTTCGACGTGCTGCGCAAGGAGGGCTCAGAGGAGCGGTTGATCAGCGTCTCGCACGGTCAGCCCATCACGTTCGGCGCCGACGGCGAGTACTGCGTGGTGAAGTCCGGATACGGCCTCGAGGTCGCCAAGACCGCCGACGTCGCAGTCGGCGAGATCGTGGTGCACGACGCCAATCTCGACGATCCCGCGTACGCGTTCGCCCTGTCGCGCCTTTCCGAGCAGAACCTCGAGCACACCGTCATGGGGATCTTCCGTCAGGTCAGTCGACCCACGTACGACGAGATGGCCCGTAATCAGGTCACCTCTGCGATGGAATCCAAGCCCCACGACGCCGCCGCTCTGCAATCCTTGCTTCGTGGCAAAGACACTTGGAACGTCGAGTAACACCGACCCGGCCGTAACCCCATCCGCTCCGCTCGCTGGGCCGAATTCGCTCGCTCCGCTCGCGGCTATCGTGCTGGCGGGAGGCGCCTCACGACGCATGGGCCGCGACAAGGCCACCATGCAATTCTCCGGCCACACGTTCGTCGAACAGGTGGTCGCCACTCTGGGTTCGCGGTGTGCGCCCGTGTTCGTGGTCGCCGCGCCTGGCCAGCCACTGCCGCCGCTGGATGCGGAGGTGCTCCGCGACGACGTTCGCGGGGTCGGACCGCTGCTGGCCACGGCGAGGGGGCTGCGAGCGGCCGCCGAGGCTGGCCTCGAGCGCGCCTTCGTCTCGGCCGTCGACATGCCCTACCTGACCGTCGACGTCATCGACGTGCTCATCGGTCCGTCGATTCGGCTGGGCGCCGACGTGGTGCTGCCGTGGGACGGCCGTGACCACTATCTGGCCGGTGTCTATCGCACCGACCTCTGCGCCAAGGCCGAGGAACTGGTGGCCGCAGGGGAGCGCAGCATGCGTGCGTTGGTGACGGCCGTCGATACCCAGCGCGTGGTCATGTCCGAGCAGCGGTCCTTGACGAATGTCAATGCCCCCGCCGATCTCGAATAAGGTCAGCAAATTGCGAATTGTGTCACCAACGGAGCGCAATTAATCGTGTGCCGTGCGAATGACAATTTAGTGTGACACCTGAGGTTTGATATCGGCACCATTTATTCGACGGGTTGATTTCCCGGGTGGATCCATTTCACGACAACAGTCGGCCGGGATCGGTTGCCCGCTAGGGGATCTGGCACCGCGCGAATTGGCCGCAAATCGGCACGGACGTCGGGGCTGATCAAATTCGCGCCGCGCTGCAGAGTCGCCATTGCGGGCGTTGGCTGCGCCGATGCGTCGCGGGGGTAAGCGCCTCGGGCGGCGGTCGTGTCCAGCGCGCGGCCGTCATCGCTGGAACCTCTTGTCGCACAGCCACCTTGGTTGCTGTGCGGCCGGACGGCCAATCAGCCGAGCCAAGTTGGTGATTGGGCACGAGTCTCGGAAATGCGTTGCGCTGCATTAAGTGTGGAGAACACTCTTCGGCTGCTGAAGCCGACAATGGCCAGCGAAGGTTTCCTGGCCTCGGAGCTGTCCTCGGTGGGATCCGGACGGTGAAGGTGCTCGTCGGTGACCGATCCCCGAGTGGCGGGTGTGGCTAGTGTGACTCGCGATACCCGCTCGATGTGAACCACTTCACAAAATCATGGTGATATGGCTCACGAAGGATCGGCTGAACTGGTCTTTCCGGTGCCGGGCGAAACTCGCTGATGACCTGCGCGGATATCGAATATGTTGATCGTGATCGTTCCGTTATCAAGCTGGGAGACGTCCGCTTCGCAATGTGACTTCTCTCAGAAACGTTTGTACCTTCCAATTGTCTCCATAACCGGAGCCGAACAATTTCAAACCACGAAC
>NZ_JBEVLO010000365.1:0-2675 GCF_040509115.1 Mycobacterium sp.
TGGTCACCAGGTTGTAAACGTTGTTGGACCAGTTCTGGATGGTCGTGTAACGGCACCGCCCGCCCGGCTTCACGATGATCTCGACGACGGCCGAGTGCAGCGAGTCGCTCTTGTAGATCGGCGCGGTGCAGCCTTCGACGTAGTGCACGTAGGCGTCCTCGTCGACGATGATCAGCGTCCGCTCGAACTGGCCCATGTTCTCGGTGTTGATCCGGAAGTAGGCCTGCAGCGGGATGTCGACGTGCACGCCCTTGGGGACGTAGATGAACGAGCCGCCCGACCACACGGCGGTGTTCAGCGCGGAGAACTTGTTGTCGCCTGCCGGGATCACCGTGCCGAAGTACTTCTTGAACAGCTCGGGATGCTCGCGCAGTCCGGAGTCGGTGTCCAGGAAGATGACGCCCTGCGCTTCCAGATCCTCACGAATCGAGTGGTAGACCACCTCGGACTCGTACTGCGCGGCGACACCGGAGACGAGGCGCTGCTTCTCGGCCTCGGGGATGCCGAGCCGGTCGTAGGTGTTCTTGATGTCGGCGGGCAGGTCGTCCCACGTGGCCGCCTGCTTCTCGCTGGAGCGCACGAAGTACTTGATGTTGTCGAAGAAGATGCCTTCGAGGTTGGAGCCCCAGTTCGGCATCGGCTTCTTGTCGAACGTGCGCAGCGCCTTGAGTCGCATCTCGAGCATCCACTCGGGCTCGCTCTTCTTGCTGGAGATGTCCCGCACGACGGCCTCGGACAATCCGCGCTGCGCACTGGCGCCCGCCACGTCGGAGTCCGACCAGCCGTAGCCGTACGTGCCCAACGAGGCAATGGTCTCCTCTTGGGTCAGCTGCGCCTCGGGGGTGGTCGTCATGTCGACGCTCCTTGCTCGATGGTGGATTCGGCGGGGACTGTATGCCGATCGGATGGTTGTCTTTCGGGAACGAGCGGGACGTGCGTCGTACACGCACAGTCACCGTTGACGATGGTCGCCAGTCGCTGAACGTGCGTTCCCAGCACGTCGGCGAATGCTTCTTGCTCGGCCTCGCACAACTCCGGGAACTCCTCGGCGACGTGCGACACCGGACAGTGATGCTGACAGATCTGCACGCCACCGATCGGACCGGGCATCGGCGTCGTGGTGGTCGCGTACCCGGCGACGGTCAGTGCCACGGCGACGCGGTCGGCGGTCGCTGCGACGTCGGCGCCACTGGACGGGCCGTCGACACCGGCCAAGATGGTGTCGATGCGCCTGCGCGCAAACGTGCGGACGGCCTGGTCGCCACCCACCTCGCGCAGTTGCCTCATGGCGGCCGCCGCCAAATCGTCGTAAGCATGACCCAACTTGGAACGCCCAGCGGCGGTCAGTCGATACCGCTTGGCGGGGCGTCCGCGGCCGTGGTGCTGCCAGGTGGCTGCGGCATTCGACTCGGCGTCGCCGACGTCGACCAGGGCGTCGAGGTGTCGACGCACGCCAGCGGCGGAAATTCCGAGTCGGTCGCCGATCTCACCGGCGGTGGTCGGGCCCTCGAGAAGGAGCTGCACGATGGCCCTGCGGGTATGGCCGTCGGAGGTCGACGCGACACCGGCGGCAGCCGGCAACCGGGCCTCCGTGGCGCTCTCACTCTCCGCACGGATTTTCACAACACCATTGTGACGGAATTCGGCAAACGGGTCTAGCAAGGTAACCCTTAGGTGAAGGACTTACTACGCTGCTGTGATGGCAGCCCGACGACGGTCCCTGAGTTCCGCCGTCGCCCGCTGGCACGCCGACGAGAACACCGTCGGGTCGCCGCTCATCCCGTCCGAAGTCGCGTCGCTGCGCCGGACCAGGGTATTCGGAGCCGCAGGCACGGTGCTCATGGCCATCGGCGCCCTCGGCGCGGGCGCCCGCCCCGTCGTGCAGGACCCGACGTTCGGCGTGCGGCTGCTCAACCTTCCGTCCCGAATCCAAACCGTCTCGCTGACCATGACGACCACCGGCGCCGTCATGATGGCACTGGCCTGGCTGATGCTCGGTCGCTTCGCTCTCGGCGACCGACGGATGTCCCGCAGCCAGCTCGATCGCACCCTGCTGCTGTGGGCGCTGCCGCTGCTGATCGCTCCCCCGATGTACAGCAAGGACGTCTACTCCTACCTGGCCCAGAGCCAGATCGCCCGGATCGGCCTCGACCCCTATCAGGTCGGGCCCGCGCCGGGACTCGGCCTCGACCACGTGTTCACGCTGTCGGTTCCGAGCATGTGGCGCGAGACCCCGGCACCGTACGGCCCGCTGTTCCTCTGGCTGGGCAGCGGGATCTCCACCCTCACGGGAGACAACATCGTCGCCGCGGTGCTGTGCCACCGCATCGTGGTGTTGCTCGGTGTCGGGCTGATCGTCTGGGCCACACCGCGATTGGCCCGCAGGTGCGGCGTGGCCGAGGTCAGCGCGCTGTGGCTGGGCCCGTGCAATCCCCTGCTGTTCATGCATCTGGTCGCTGGCATCCACAACGAGGCGATCATGCTCGGGCTGATGCTGGCCGGAACGGAGTTCGCCCTGCGCGGCGTGGAGGCCACCGACCGGCTGATCCCGCGACCGCCGCACTGGCCGCGGACCCGCGCGGACGCATCGCAGTGGTTGCCGCTGGCCATGCTGGTCACCGGCACCGTGCTGATCGCGATGTCGTCCCAGGTGAAGCTGCCGTCACTGCTGGCCA
>NZ_JBEVLO010000366.1:0-21070 GCF_040509115.1 Mycobacterium sp.
ACGGGGATCATCACCGACTCGTCGATCGCGTTCCACATCGCCAAGGTCGCTCAAGAGGCGGGCGCGGAATTGGTGTTGACCGGCTTCGACCGGATGAAGTTGATCCAGCGGATCGCCGACCGGCTGCCGAACCCGGCGCCGCTGCTCGAGCTCGACGTGCAGAACGACGAGCATCTCGACTCGTTGGCCCAGCGCGTCACCGAGGTCATCGGTGAGGGCAACAAGCTCGACGGCGTGGTGCACTCGATCGGCTTCATGCCGCAGACCGGGATGGGCATCAACCCGTTCTTCGACGCGCCATATGCCGACGTCGCCAAGGGCATTCACATCTCCGCCTACTCGTACGCCTCGCTCGCCAAGGCCGTGCTGCCGATCATGAACTCCGGCGGCGGCATCGTCGGCATGGACTTCGACCCGACCCGAGCCATGCCCGCCTACAACTGGATGACCGTCGCCAAGAGTGCGCTCGAATCGGTCAACCGCTTCGTCGCCCGCGAGGCCGGTCCGTTCGGCGTGCGTTCCAATCTCGTTGCCGCGGGCCCGATCCGCACCTTGGCGATGAGTGCCATCGTCGGTGGCGCGCTCGGCGCGGAGGCCGGTGACCAGATGAAGCTGCTCGAAGAGGGCTGGGATCAGCGGGCGCCCATGGGCTGGAACATGAAGGACCCGACCCCCGTCGCGAAGACGGTGTGCGCGTTGATGTCCGACTGGCTGCCCGCCACCACCGGCACCATCGTCTACGCTGACGGCGGCGCCAGCACTCAGCTGTTGTAGCAGAAATGACGGCGTCAGACTTCGATGCTCTCTTGGTGCTGTCGTTCGGCGGTCCCGAGGGCCCCGAGCAGGTTCGGCCGTTCCTGGAGAACGTGACTCGGGGGCGCAACATCCCGCCGGAACGCCTCGACGACGTCGCCGAGCACTACTTCCACTTCGGTGGCGTTTCGCCGATCAACGGCATCAACCGTCGACTGATCGAGCAGGTGCGGGCCGAACTGGACCGTCGCGGCGAGGACCTGCCCGTCTACTTCGGCAACCGCAACTGGGACCCGTTCGTCGAGGACACCGTCGCCACCATGCGCGACGACGGGGTTCGCCGGGCCGCGGTGTTCGCCACCTCCGCGTGGGGCGGGTACTCCGGTTGCACCCAGTACAACGAGGACATCGCCAGAGCCCGCGCGGCGGTCGGAGACGGTGCCCCCGAACTGGTCAAGCTGCGCCACTACTTCGACCATCCGCTGTTCGTCGAGATGTTCGCCGACAGCATCAGGAGCGCCGAGGATTCGCTGCCGGAGGGCCTGCGCGGCGATGCCAGGCTGGTGTTCACCGCACACTCGATTCCGATCGCCGCCGACGAACGTCACGGCCCTCGCCTGTACAGCAGCCAAGTGGCATACGCGACGCGACTGGTGGCCGACGCGGTGGGACGCAACGACTACGACCAGGTGTGGCAATCTCGTTCCGGGCCGCCGCAGATCCCTTGGCTGGAACCCGATGTGGGCGACCACGTCGCGGCGCTCGTCGAGGCGGGCACCAAGGCCGTCGTGGTGTGCCCGATCGGTTTCGTCGCCGACCACATCGAGGTGGTGTGGGATCTGGACAACGAATTGCGCGAGCAAGCCGAGAAGGCCGGTATCGTGCTGGCGCGGTCGACCACCCCCAATGCCGATCCGCGGTTCGCGCGCCTGGTGCTGAGTCTGATCGACGAGCTGCGCTACGACACCGAACCGGCACGGGTGTCGGGACCGCGTGCGGTGGCCGGGTGCGGGTTCGACGTCAACGGACAGCCCTGCCCATCGTCGCCGCGTTGCGTGGCTACGTTCGCCACGCCGAGTGCAGGATCGCGTTGATCGCCGCCAGGCGCGCCGACCTGACCACGGTGGCCAACGGCTGAAGTGCGTCATTCGCGATCTGCATCTCCGAGCTCGACTGCAGCCCGATGGGCATCAACCCCGAACTCACGGTGATGATCGCGTCGACGTGGGCGGCGTTCTCCAATACGCGCAACGCCCGTTCTGGCGCATGGTCGGGCGCCCTGTGCAGCCGCCCCGACTCCAAGACCTGTTCGACGAGGCCGCGGGGATCGGCGACGTCGGCGGCGGTCATGCCCGCGCGCAGGGTGCCCAACGCATCCGCAGCCGAGCGCACCGCGGCGCGCAGTTCGTACTCGGCGAGGCCGAGGTCGAGCTGCTCGACCGGCGGCGGGGTGGGAAGTGAGTACACGGTCCAGGACAGTCCGGACGGCTCCGGATAGTGGTCGCCCACGTCGTCGGGGTCGGGCAGGTCGTAGTCCGGATCGCTGTCGTCGTAGGCGAACTCCGGAACGAGGCCGACGGCGCCGGTCGCATCGTGTGACACGGTGAGCGCCTCACCAGCCGCGATCGCGTCCGTCTTGAACTGGGTGCCGGGGGCGAGACCTCGAACGTCACCGGGAATGGGCAGCGCCACCGAGATGACCGGCTCGCGGCCCGGCGTGCCTGCGGCGGCGCGCAGCGTCTGCAACAGCGTCACCGACCCGGAGTCAGTGAGGTCCGGCCACGGCAGCCCGGTCCGGCCCGCGGCGACGGAATCGTAGGCAGTCACGGAATGTCTTGGCGCCCACTGCGATAGAGCGTCGAGAACGTCGTCGGGCGCGGCCGCGCCTGCGAGCCAGGCGTTGGCCCACACGGAGAGGGAAACACTGGGGCACCACATGATGCACGCAGTGTAGTTGTTGACGGCTCGGACGGCGTTGCAGCGGCTACGCTGAGAACATGGGCGCATTGATCTGGCTCGTCGCGGCGCTCGGCCTGGCGGGCGCGGAGGCGCTGACCGGTGACCTGTTCCTGCTCATGCTCAGCGGCGGGGCGCTCGCAGCCGCTGGATCCAATGCGCTCTTCGGATGGCCGATCTGGGCCGACGGAGCCGTCTTCCTCGTCGTGTCGCTCCTGCTGGTGGTGCTGGTCCGTCCGGCGCTGCGCAAGCGGTTCACGGCGGGCACCGGCCTTCCTGAGCCGATGAAGGCACTCGAGGGCAAGAGCGCGCTGGTGATCGATCGCGTGGGCCGCCACGAGGGCCAGGTGAAACTGGAGGGCGAGGTCTGGACGGCGCGCCCACTCGACGACAACGACGTCTACGAAACCGGCGACCACGTCACCGTCATGCGCATCGACGGCGCCACCGCAATCGTCTTCAAGGCCATCTGAGGGTTAGAGAGGAACTGCCATGGAGGGTGCCGTGTTCGGCCTGGTGCTGGCCGCGGTGCTGGTGATCTTCGCCATCATCGTCGTCGCCAAATCGGTCAAGGTGATACCGCAGGCCGAGGCCGCGGTCATCGAACGGCTGGGCCGGTACAGCAAGACCGTGTCCGGTCAGCTGACGCTGTTGCTGCCCTTCGTCGACAAGATCCGCGCCAGGGTCGACCTCCGCGAGCGGGTGGTGTCCTTTCCACCGCAGCCGGTCATCACCGAGGACAACCTGACGGTCAACATCGACACCGTCGTCTACTTCCAGGTCACCGAACCGCGGGCCGCGGTCTACCAGATCAGCAACTACATCGTCGGCGTCGAGCAGTTGACCACCACCACGCTGCGCAACGTCGTGGGCGGCATGACGCTCGAGCAGGCCCTGACGTCCCGCGATTCGATCAACGGACAGCTCCGCGGTGTGCTCGACGAGGCCACCGGTCGCTGGGGACTGCGGGTCGCCCGCGTCGAACTTCGCAGCATCGACCCACCGCCGTCGATTCAGGACTCCATGGAGAAGCAGATGCGCGCCGACCGCGAGAAGCGCGCCATGATCCTGACCGCCGAGGGCAATCGCGAGGCGTCCATCAAGCAGGCCGAGGGGCAGAAGCAAGCCCAGATCCTGTCCGCCGAGGGCGCCAAGCAGGCCGCGATTCTCGCCGCCGAGGCCGACCGCCAGTCGCGCATGCTGCGGGCTCAGGGTGAACGTGCCGCGTCGTATCTCCAGGCCCAAGGCCAGGCCAAGGCGATCGAGAAGACGTTCGCGGCGATCAAGGCCGGTCGTCCGACGCCCGAGATGCTGGCCTACCAGTACCTGCAGACACTGCCACTGATGGCCAAGGGCGAGGCGAACAAGGTCTGGATCGTGCCGAGCGACTTCGGTTCTGCGCTGCAGGGTTTCACCAAGATGTTGGGTGCACCCGGCGAGGACGGCGTCTTCCGCTACACCCCGTCGCCGGTCGAGGGCGACCTGCCCAAGCCCGAGGACGACTCGGCCGAGGTGGCCGAGTGGTTCAACACGCAGACCGACCCGGAGATCGCCCAGGCCGTCGCGCAGGCCGTCGCCGAGGCGCGGACGCCGGTGTCGGGCGTCATCGACCCGCCGCCGCAGTACGCACCGCTCTCACAGCAGGCACAGCCGCCTGCGATGGGATACGGCCAGCAACCGCCACCACCGCCCCCGCGACACGGCACCCAATAGGCGGCCGACGAATGCTGATCTCGAAGAAGACCTACGCGGTGCTCGCGGCGATTCAGGCGGGCGACGCGGTCGCGTCCGCGATCCCGCTGCCCGCCATCGAGAAGGCACTCGACGACGTCGGACTCGACGAGCGGTTGCGCCCCCTGCTCCCGGTGGTCAAGGGCGCGGCGGCCATCGGGCTGGTGTCGGTGTACCGGTTCCCGAGGCTGGCGCGACTGACGACGTTCATGCTGGTGGTGTACTTCGTGCTGGCCGCGGGGTCTCACGTGCGAGCCAAGGACTGGAGTCCCGGGCTGGTGGCCGCGTCGTCGTTCCTGGCGCTGTACGCGGTGTTGACGGTGAAGGGGCCGCCAGTCACCCCGTGATCGCGGGTTCGGTCGCCTGTTCGGCGTCGGGAACCTCTCGGGCGTGACGGCGGTGACTGCGCACCTCGTAGACAAGGCCCGCGATGCCGAGGCTCGCGGTGCACACCGACAGCAGGAATAGCAACGGGCTGACGTTGCCGGTGAGCGCATCGCCGAAGATCACGATGGCCGCGGTGCCGGGCAGCAGACCCGCGACCGTCGCCAGCGTGTAGGGCCACACCCGAACCGATGACGCCGCGGCGGTGTAGTTGAGAACTGAGAACGGCACCGCGGGAATCATCCGCATCGACAGCACCGTCGGCCAGCCGCGCCGGCGGAGTCGGGCGTTCACGGCGTGAAGTCTCGGAGTCGAGGCGAGCTTGTCGAACTGCCAGCCCGCAGCCCTCACCAGCAGCAGCGCGATGACCGCGCTGAGGGTGCTGGCGACGAGCGCAAGCGCCACGCCGAGAAGCGGCCCGAAGAGCAGCCCCGCCGCCAGGGTGAACGCCGTTCGCGGGAAGGGGAAGACGGTGACGACGACGTGGGCGGCGAGGAAGGCCAGCGGAAACCACGGCCCGAGTGACGTCGCCCAGTCGCGCAGCTGCAGCGCCGAGGGGAGCGGCACGAACCACACCAGTGCGACGAGGATCACAGCAACCCCGGCTAGGGCCGCGACCCGACGCTTCGGGACCTGGGCCGCCGTGGTCACCACCGCGGCCCGGACCACCCGCAACGTGCCGACGACGGACTTCACGCCTGCCAAGGGTACTTGCCATCGGGCCCTGGTTCCGGGTGGCGCGGTCGAGCCGGTATGCGAGGTCGAGGCGAGCCCGTGATCGCGATCATTTAGCCTGATGGACGGGTGGTTCGTCACACGCGCGACAAAGGGGAGCAGCCAGTGTCCGTACACGAGTCCAGTGCCAACGCAGGCACCTTGGAAGCGGATCGCGAAAGCTGGCGCGCCGCGGTCGCCGGCGTCCTTGCCAAGAGCAGGCGGAAGGATGCCAGCGACCTCGGTGCCGAGCCGGAGCGGCTCCTCGACTCGCCCACCTACGACGGGTTCTCGATCCGGCCGCTCTACACCGGACTCGACGCCGTCGCCGAACCCCCGCTCCCAGGCCAGTGGCCGTTCGTGCGTGGCGGCGACGCACTGCGCGACACGCGGTCCGGCTGGAAGGTGGCGGAGGTCTTTCCGCTTGCGGGCCAAGCGGCCGTCTCCGACGGCAACTCGGCAGTGCTCGACGCGCTCACCGATGGGGTGAGTGCGGTGGTGTTGCGTGTGGGGGCGGGGGACGGCGCTGGGGCGAGCGAAGCGACGGGGGATGGTGCTGGGGATGGCGGAGCGACGGGGGACGGATACGTCGCAGTGGACGACGTCGATCGTCTGCTCGAGGGAGTGTTCCTCGAGCTGGTGCCGGTGGTGGTCGACGCAGGTGCGGACTACGCCGCGGCTGCCGATGCCGTGCTGGCCCTGGTCACCGACTTCGACGACGAGAAGCGGCGCACGCTGTCGATCGACCTCGGGGCCGATCCGTTGACGGCGCCGTTGGTCGACCGCGCCTCGGTCGGCCTCGACACGGTGCTCGCGACGGCGGCGACGACCGCCGCCTTCGGTGGCGGGGTGCGGGCGATCACGGTCGACGGATCGGCCTTTCACGACCTCGGTGCCAGCGCGTCGTGGGAACTTGCTGGTGCCGTCGCGGTCGGTACCAGTTACCTGCGGGCGCTCACCGAGAGCGGGCTATCGACCTCGGATGCGTTGCGGCAGATCAGCTTCCGGTACGCCGCGGACGACGATCAATTCACCACGATCGCCAAGCTGCGGGCGGCCCGCCAGCTGTGGGCCAGGGTTGCCGAGGTCCTCGGCGAACCCGCCGACGGCGCCGCGACCGTTCACGCGGTCACGTCACGGCCGATGATGGCTCAGCGCGATCCGTGGGTGAACATGCTGCGCACCACCCTCGCGGCCTTCGGTGCCGGTGCCGGTGGCGCGGACACGGTGCAGGTGCATCCGTTCGACAGTGCCATACCCGGTGGGTTACCCGGTGTGGCAAGGACTTTCGCGCGCCGGATGGCGCGCAACACCCAACTGCTGCTCCTGGAGGAGTCGCACATCGGTCGCGTGCTGGACCCGGCGTGCGGATCGTGGTTCGTCGAGGACCTGACCCGTCGGCTCGCCGAGGAGGCGTGGTCGCACTTTCAGGACGTCGAGTCCCGAGGCGGGTTCAGCGCGGCCCGCGACCACGTGATCGGCAGGATCGCCGACGTACGCACCCGCCGCAGCGACGACGTCGCGCACCGGCGAGTCGCCCTGACCGGCGTGAACGAGTATCCGAATCTGGCGGAGGCGCCGTTGCCCGCATCGACGCCCGGGCCGGGGGTCAGCAGGTATGCGGCGGGCTTCGAGGCGCTGCGCGACCGGTCCGATGCCCACCTGGCGGCGACCGGGGCGCGCCCACAGGCGGTGCTGCTTCCGCTGGGGCCGTTGGCCGAGCACAACATCCGTACGACGTTCGCGGCCAACCTGCTGGCCTCGGGCGGCGTGCACACCGTGAATCCCGGGCCGATCGCCGCGGCGGGCGTTGCCAGCGCGCTCGCCGAGGCGGGCCACCCCGTAGCCGCCGTGGTGTGCGGCACCGACGCGCGTTACGGCACCGATGCCGACGCCGTGGTGGAGGCGGCGCGGGCAGCCGGTGTTTCGCACGTGTACCTGGCCGGGCCGGAGCGGGCGGTGGCTGATTGCGCGAACAAACCCGACGAGTACCTGACCGCGAACATCGACGCAATCGCGGCGTTGTCCACCCTGCTGACCCGATTGGGGGCCTGAGATGGCTTCTGCAGACGTCGCCGCCGATGCGGCTCCGGGCGTCAAGCCCGTCATCGACAGTTTCGCCGAGGTTCCGCTGTACGGCGACCGCGCGGGCGAACCGGCCACTGAGTCGGCGGTCGCCGACCACGTGGCGGCCGCCGCCGCCGCGCACGGTTACACGCCCGAGCAGCTGGACTGGGTCACGCCCGAGGGCATCGACGTCAAGCCGGTATACGTCGAGGCCGACCGGCAAGCCGTGGTCGACGCCGGCTATCCGCTTGACTCCTTTCCCGGTGCCCCACCGTTCGTCCGCGGGCCGTACCCGACGATGTACGTCAACCAGCCGTGGACCATCCGGCAGTACGCGGGGTTCTCGACCGCCGCCGAGTCCAACGCCTTCTACCGTCGCAACCTGGCCGCCGGGCAAAAGGGTCTGTCGGTGGCCTTCGACCTGGCGACCCACCGCGGCTACGACTCGGACCACCCGCGTGTCGCTGGTGACGTCGGAATGGCTGGGGTGGCAATCGATTCCATTCTCGACATGCGCCAGCTCTTCGACGGCATCGACTTGTCGACGGTGTCGGTGTCGATGACGATGAACGGCGCGGTGCTGCCGATCCTGGCGCTGTACGTCGCCGCGGCCGAGGAACAGGGGGTGCCGCCGGAGAAGTTGGCGGGGACCATCCAGAACGACATCCTCAAGGAGTTCATGGTCCGCAACACCTACATCTATCCGCCGAAGGCCTCGATGCGGATCATCTCCGACATCTTCGGCTACACCAGCGTGAAGATGCCGAAGTACAACTCGATCTCCATTTCCGGCTATCACATCCAGGAAGCCGGTGCGACAGCCGATCTGGAGCTGGCGTACACGCTGGCCGACGGCGTCGAGTACATCAAGGCGGGCCTGGATGCGGGCCTGTCGATCGACAAGTTCGCACCGCGGCTGTCATTCTTCTGGGGCATCGGCATGAACTTCTTCATGGAGGTCGCCAAGCTTCGCGCGGGCCGGCTGCTGTGGAGCGAGCTCGTCGCCCAGTTCGACCCCAAGAGTGACAAGTCGCTGTCCCTGCGTACGCACTCGCAGACCTCGGGGTGGTCGCTGACGGCGCAGGATCCGTTCAACAACGTCGCCCGCACGTGCATCGAGGCGATGGCCGCCACGCAGGGACACACCCAGTCGCTGCACACCAACGCGCTCGACGAGGCGCTGGCACTACCGACGGACTTCTCGGCGCGCATCGCTCGCAACACTCAGTTGCTTCTGCAGCAGGAGTCCGGCACCACCCGACCGATCGATCCCTGGGGTGGTTCGTATTACGTGGAGTGGCTGACTCATCAGCTGGCCGAGAAGGCTCGCGCGCACATCGAAGAGGTCGCCGAGCACGGCGGCATGGCTGCGGCGATCGGCGAGGGCATTCCGAAGCTGCGCATCGAGGAGGCCGCGGCACGGACCCAGGCTCGCATCGACTCGGGCGCGCAAACGGTGATCGGCATCAACAAGTATCAGGTGGACTCCGATCAAGAGGTCGAGGTCCTCAAGGTCGAGAACAGCCGCGTACGGGGTGAGCAAATCGCCAAGCTTGCGCAGCTGCGGTCCGACCGCGACGAGCAGGCCACTCAGGCCGCGCTGGCCGAGTTGTCAAGGGCGGCAGGAGCATCCGGCCTGGCAGGGGAGGACGGCCTCGGCAACAACCTATTGGCGCTGGCCATCGACGCCGCCAGGGCTAAGGCGACGGTCGGAGAGATCTCCGACGCCCTGGAGAAGGTCTATGGACGCCATCAGGCCGAGATCCGCACCATCGCGGGCGTGTACCGAGACGAGGTGGGCAAGGTCAGTAACGTCACGGCTGCAACCGAATTGGTCGAGAAGTTCGCCGAGGCCGACGGCCGCAGGCCGCGCATCCTGGTGGCCAAGATGGGGCAGGACGGCCACGACCGTGGGCAGAAGGTGATCGCCACCGCATTCGCCGACATCGGCTTCGACGTCGACGTCGGCTCGCTGTTCTCGACGCCCGAAGAGGTGGCGCGTCAGGCCGCGGACAACGACGTGCACGTGGTGGGTGTCTCGTCGCTGGCCGCGGGTCACCTGACGCTGGTGCCCGCTCTGCGCGATGCGCTGACCGAGGCAGGCCGCCCCGACATCATGGTGGTGGTGGGCGGCGTCATCCCGCCCGGCGACTTCGACGAGCTCTACGAGGCGGGTGCGACTGCGATCTTCCCGCCGGGCACGGTGATCGCCGACGCTGCGATCGGCCTGCTGGAGAAGTTGGGGGAGCGGCTGGGCTATCGGCTCGGAGGGCAGGAGCGAAGCGACCCGGGAAATCGCACCGGAGGGCAGGAGCGAAGCGACCCGGGGAGTGATCTCGACTAGATGAACTCCTCGGACCTCGCTCAGGCCATTCGTCGCGGCGATCGTTCCGCGCTGCCGCGGGCGATCACCCTCGTCGAATCGACGAGGGCGGATCACCGGGAGCAGGCTCAGCAGCTGCTGATGGAGTTGATGCCCGACGCGGGGAGAGCCGTTCACGTCGGCATCACGGGGGTGCCCGGGGTGGGCAAGTCGACGACGATCGAGGCCCTCGGCATGTACCTCATCGAGCACGGCCACCGGGTGGCCGTGCTCGCCGTCGATCCGTCGTCGACCAGAACGGGTGGTTCGATTCTGGGCGACAAGACGCGCATGGCGCGGTTGGCGCAACACCGGAACGCCTACATTCGGCCGTCACCCACGTCGGGCACCCTCGGCGGAGTCGCGAAGGCGACCAGGGAGACCATCGTCCTGCTGGAGGCCGCGGGGTTCGACGTCGTGCTCGTCGAGACGGTTGGCGTCGGCCAGTCGGAGGTGACCGTCGCCAACATGGTGGACACCTTCGTGTTCTTGACTCTGGCGCGGACCGGCGACCAACTGCAGGGCATCAAGAAGGGTGTTCTGGAACTCGCGGACGTGGTCGTGGTGAACAAGGCCGACGGCAAACATGCGATGGAGGCCAAGGCCGCCGCCAGAGAACTGAGCGGTGCGATTCGGTTGCTGTATCCGCGGGAGACGTTGTGGCGGCCGCCGGTGCTGACGATGAGCGCACTGGAGGGAACTGGGCTCTCCGAGATGTGGGACGCCGTTCTGGCCCACCGCAAGGTGCTTGAGGGTGCCGGCGAATTCGAGGCGCGCCGACGCACCCAGCAGGTGGACTGGATGTGGTCGATGGTTCGCGACGCGGTGCTGGACAAGGTGATGTCGAATGACGACGTCAGAGCGATGCGGCGGGATGTCGAGCGGCGGGTGCGCGACGGTGAACTCACCGCCGCACTCGGTGCGCAGCAGATCCTCGGCGCCGTCCACTGATTCCGGCTCGACGAGCCGCGCGAACGGGGTGGTGGCGGCCGTGCCACCGGGGGAGCGCACGTCGTGCCTGCGTTGCTTCGATTAACGAATCGGTAACATCCGGATCGTTTGCCCGGGCTCCGCAGGTAAAGTGCGAATTGTGACTCAGGTAACCCCGACAGCTTCCGGGGCGACGCTGCCCCGAGGTGTGTCGGGCGCCGCCGACCCAAACTTCGCATGTGTGCTTCGAAGCTTCGCGGCGATGTTCCCGCATCGTCGACTGGGCGGCGGGGCGCTGTCCGTCTACCTGGATGGTCAGCCGGTCGTGGACGTCTGGACCGGGTGGGCCGATCGACGGGGCACGCGGCCGTGGACCACCGACACCGGAACGATGGTGTTCTCGGCAACCAAGGGAATGGCCTCAACGGTCATTCACCGACTCGCCGACCGCGGGCTGATCGACTACGACGCTCCGGTTTGCGAGTACTGGCCAGCGTTCGCGGCCAACGGCAAGGCGTCGATCACCGTTCGTGACCTCATGCGGCACCGCGCGGGACTGTCACAACTCAACGGCGCAGCCGGCGTGGACCTACTGGATCACCTCCTGATGGAGGACCGGTTGGCGGCGGCGCCGATGGGCTGGTTCAAGAACGTGCCTGCCTATCACGCGTTGACGTATGGGTGGCTGATGTCGGGCCTGGCACGCGCGGTCACCGGCCGCGGCATGCGCGACTTGATCCGCGTCGAGCTCGCTCAGCCCCTCAACACCGACGGTCTGCACCTTGGGAGGCCGCCCGCCGCGGCACCGACGCAGCCGGCCCAGATCATCGGCCCTCAAAGCCGGTTCCAGAATCCGGTCTTCAACGTCTTGGCGCCGCGGGTCGCCGCCCTTCCCTTCTCGGGTGGCTTCGGCTCGATGTACTTCCCTGGCATGAAGGCAACGGTCCAGGGCGACATGTCGATCCTGGATGCCGAGCTGCCTGCCGCCAACGGAGTGGCGACGGCGCGCGGCCTTGCGCGCATGTACGGCGCGATCGCCAACGGCGGTCAGATCGACGGCACGCAGTTTCTATCGGCCGAACTGGTGGCCGTTCTCACCGGCAGGCCGAGCCTGTACCCGGACGCGGGTCTCCTCATGCCGCTGTCCTTTCATCTCGGTTATCACGGGTTGCCGCTGCCGGGTGTGATGCCCGGGTTCGGGCACGTCGGCCTCGGTGGCTCGATCGGCTGGGCGGACCCTGCCAGCGGGATGGCGTTCGGCCTCGTCCACAACCGGCTGCTGACGCCGTTGGTGGTCGGTGATCAAGCCAGTTTCGTCGCCATTGCCGCGTTGATTCGCCGCGGAGTCGCCTCGGCGCGCCGGAATGGCTTCGTTGCGGTGACCGACTTCGGGGCACCGTTCTCCGAGCTGTCTGCAGCGGTCTAACTGCGTCGCCGGATGCAGCCCCAGCTACCTTCTCGCTGACTTGGGTCCCAGAGCTCCGGTTTTGCCCGACAACATTCGTTGTCTAACGAAATAAGCTGTGTGACAGCTAGTTTCGGTGCTCGACCGTCTTTTCGCAGGTCATCTGAGGGCTAGCGCGCTACGCTCCGCTCAGCGGGTTGCCAGCACATCATCTGTGGTGATCATCGTTATTGCCTGTGCGATTGCCAGACGATCGGCCAGCGACGTCGGGGGAGCGCTGGCGGAGGGTCACCCCGCGGCTGCCAGCGTCGCGCGCGTCACGATCGCTTGTTCCCAACCACAGCGTCACAACCACCTATTTCCTGGGAAAACTGCTTTTCATCTCGCTTGATTTGACGGGATTCGTCATTCACGATAATGAGTTTTCCAAACCATGATTTTCTCGCTCGTATTCCACAGCTGTTTAAGTTTGCCAGACCACCCCCAAGCGAAAACTTAGCCGTTCACACTTCTTGTCGCTAGATTTTGGTGTGCTCGCAATTTCGGGTATTACCGCAGTTCAGCGGTCCAAAAAGGATCGAGAAGACGAACGGGTAGCTACCGGTGTAATGTCCCCGCCGAGGAATGTTGGCCACGAAGGGCCGGTAATTGATTTGCCGAACTTTTTCATACTAATGGTCCGGTTCGCAGCGTCGCGAGCCGTATCACAAATGGCGACTATCGCCACGATATGGAAGGGAACGGCTGGCAGGCGCGGTGTCGCGGCCTGACATTCCTTGCATCACCGGGTCGGGGGCCCTGGTACGTCCGTTGAAGAGGGTGAAAATAAGTGGTTGAGACACCGAGCTGCCCAGTCGCCGTGATCGGCATGGCATGCCGACTGCCGGGCGGTATCGACTCGCCTGCGGGTCTATGGGAAGCGCTCCTCCGTGGCGAGGACTTCGTCACCAAGGTGCCGCTGGATCGATGGGACGCCGAGGAGTACTTCGACCCGGAGCCAGGCGTTCCCGGCCGATCGGTCTCCAAGTGGGGAGCGTTCCTGGACGACGTCGCGGGCTTCGACGCCGAGTTCTTCGGCATCAGCGAGCGCGAGGCCGAGGTCACCGACCCCCAGCATCGCCTGCTGCTGGAAACGGCGTGGGAAGCCATCGAACACGGAGGCGTCGACCCGGCCACACTGGCGAAGTCCCAGACCGGCGTCTTCATGGGCCTGACCGGCTGCGACTACGAGCTCTTGGTCGCCGACGCCGGTGTCATCGACGGCCCGTACGGCTACACCGGGCAGAACTTCAGCATGGCGTCCGGCCGTATTTCCTACGCCCTTGGCGCCAACGGCCCCGCCTACACGGTCGACTCGGCGTGCTCGTCGAGCCTGCTCGCCGTTCACATGGCCTGTGGCAGCCTGCGTGACGGCGAGAGCAACCTCGCCCTCGCCGGTGGCGTGTCGATCATGCTGGAGCCCCGCAAGATGTCCTCTGGGTCGGCGCAGGGCATGCTCTCGCCGACCGGCAAGTGCCACGCCTTCGACGTGAACGCCGACGGCTTCGTCTCCGGTGAGGCGTCGGTCGTCGTGATGCTCAAGCGCCTCTCGGACGCGCAGGCCGATGGCGACCGCATTCTCGCCGTCATCCGCGGGACCGCGGCGAATCAGGACGGCCATACGGTCAACATCGCCACCCCGTCCCGCGATGCGCAGGTCGAGGTTTATCAGACGGCCCTGGCGAGGGGCGGCGTCGACCCGACGACGGTCGGCATGATCGAGGCCCACGGGACGGGCACGCCCGTCGGTGACCCCATCGAGTTCTCCAGCTTGGCAACGGTCTACGGGACAGCGGGGCCCTGCGCGATCGGGTCGGCGAAGACGAACTTCGGACACGGTCAATCAGCGTCGGGCGCGCTCGGGCTGATGAAGGCCGTCCTCTCGCTGCAGCACGGCACGGTTCCGCAGAACCTGCACTTCACCGCCATGCCCGAGGAAATGGCGAAGATCGACACGAATCTCTTCGTCCCCGCGGAGGCCACGCCGTGGCCCATCGACGGTCACCACCCGCGCCGCGCGGCCGTGTCGTCCTACGGCTTCTCCGGTACCAACGTGCACGCCGTACTCGAGCAGGCGCCCGCCGATCAGAAGGTCGTCGACGGATCTCGCGAGGCCTCCGAATTGACCGGCGCCAAGCTGTTCCCGCTGTCCGCGACCTCGGTCGAGGAGCTGCGCAACACCGCGGGCCGCCTCGCCGACTGGCTTGAGAAGCAGGACGACGACGCCGTACCCGCCACCGACCTGGCAGATCTGGCCTATACATTGGCGCGCCGCCGTGCGCACCGGCGGGTGCGAACGGTGGTCATGGCCACCGACCGCGCCGAGCTCATCTCCGCGCTTCGCGGGGTGGCCGACGAAGAGGTGCCCTACGAGCCCGCAGTCGGCCAGGGCGACCTCGGGCCGGTGTGGGTGTTCTCCGGTCAGGGATCGCAGTGGGCCGCGATGGGCGTCGGACTGCTGGCCGCCGAGCCGGTGTTCGCCGAGACGATCGCCAAGCTCGAGCCGTTGATCGCCGCCGAATCGGGATTCTCGGTCACCGAGGCGATGACGGCACCCGAGAAGGTGTCCGGGATCAACCAGGTGCAGCCGACCATCTTCGCCGTGCAGGTCGCGCTCGCGGCCACGATGAAGTCCTACGGTGTGGTGCCCGGCGCCGTCGTCGGCCACTCGATGGGCGAGGTGGCCGCCGCGGTGGTCTCCGAGGCCCTATCGCTCGAAGACGGCGTAAAGGTCATCTGCCGCCGTTCCAAGCTGATGGCTGGAATCGCGGGCTCGGGCGCGATGGCATCGGTCGAAATGCCCGCCCAGCAAGTGCTTTCGGAGCTGGCCGCCCGCGGAGTCACCGACGTGGTGCTCTCGGTGGTCGCATCGCCGACGTCGGCGGTGGTCGGCGGGGCGAAGGACTCGGTCCGTGCGCTCGCCGAGGAGTGGGAGGCCCGCGGTGTGATGGCGCGCGAGGTCGCCGTCGACGTGGCGTCCCACTCGCCTCAGGTCGACCCGATCCTCGATGAGTTGGCCTCGGTGCTCGAGGACATCACGCCGATGGAACCCACGATCCCGTACTACTCGTCGACCCTCTACGACCCGCGCGACCCGGCCGAATTCGATGCCTGGTACTGGGTCGACAACCTGCGCCACGCCGTCCGTTTCTCGGCGGCGGTCAACGCAGCGCTGGAGGACGGCTTCCGGGTGTTCGGCGAGCTCTCGCCGCACCCGCTGCTCACCCACGCCGTGGGTCAGAACGCCAGCAGCCAGGACATCCGCATCGCAGCGCTCGCCAGCATGCGACGCGAGCAGGAGCTGCCGCACGGCCTCCGCGGATTCGTGGCCGACCTGCACGGTGCCGGCGCGGCACTCGACTTCGGCGTGCTGTGGCCGGACGCGTCGCTCGTCGATGCACCGCTGCCGACGTGGACCCACGTTCCGCTGCTGCTCGCCCGCGAGGGCCAGGAGCAGGGCTCGTCCCACCTCGCCGTTCACCCGCTGCTCGGCGCGCACGTCAAGCTGCCGGAGGAGCCGGAGCGCCACGTCTGGCAGTCCGACGTTGGCACCGATGCCCAGCCGTGGCTGGCCGACCACCAGGTGCACAACATCGCGGCGCTGCCCGGTGCGGCCTACTGCGAGATGGCGCTGGCGGCGGCACGCACCGTCGTCGGGGGTGCGGCAGAGGCCCGTGACATCGTCTTCGAGGACATGTTGCTGCTCGAGGAGTCATCGCCAGTCTCGGCGGTCGCATCGATCACGCCTGCCGGCGCCATCGACTTCCAGGTCGTGACGCACCACGAGGGCGCTGAAGTCCGGAGGGCCAAGGCAGTCCTGCAAGCGGCCGACGAGGAGGGCGAAACCACCTCGTATGACATCGCCGAGCTGATGGCGGCGCACCCCGTGGAGTTGGACGGGGCCGACATGCGCGATTGGTACGAAGCGCGCGGCATCCAGTACGGACCCGCCTTCAGCGGTCTGACGGCCGCGCACGCGACAGAAGGGCCCGGGGGGACCGTGCTCGCCGCGGTGGCGCTGCCTGGCTCGATCCGTTCGCAGCAGGGCGCCTACGGAATCCATCCTGCGCTTCTTGACGTGTGCTTCCAGGCCGTCGGTGCGCATCCCGATCTGCACGCCGACACCACCGGCACGTTGATGCTGCCGCTGGGTGTGCGGCGGCTGCGCGCACACGCGTCGACCCGCAACGCCCACTACTGCTATGTGCAGTTGCTCAGCGCCAACGCCGGCGCGGTCGAGGTGGACATCGAGGTGCTCGACGAGCACGGCGCAGTCCTGCTCACCGTGAACGGCCTGCGTCTCGGTACGGGAGTGTCCGAGGCCGGCCAGCGTGAACGGACGCTGAACGAGCGCCTGTTGACCATCGACTGGCGGCGCCAGGACGCACCGGAGGCCGACACCGCGGCCGCAGGCGAGTGGCTGGTCGTCGCCACCGACGAGGCCGACATGCTGTCGACTGAGTTGGCCGAGGCGATGAAGATCTTGGAAGCCCAAGCCACCACCATGATCTGGACGCCAGTCGGGGATCAGTCCGCGCTGGCTGAGCAACTGCAGGCGCAGCTGGTGGCGCGCCCCTTCAGCGGCGTGGTGGTCGTCACGCCGCCGTTCGGCGGTTCGACCGACGCCGAATCAGCCCGCAGGGGCGCGGATTTGGTGCGCCACGTGGTGCACATCGTCCAGCAGCTGCCCGACGTTCCCGGTGAGCCGCCGCGTTTGACGGTGGTCACCCGGGGTGCCCAGACCGTCGTCGACGGCGACGTCGCGAACCTGGAGCAGGGCGGTCTACGGGGCCTCATGCGGGTCATCGGCATGGAGCATCCCGGCCTGGCCGCGACGACGGTCGATCTCGACGACGCAACCGACGTGAAATCCGTTGCTGCGCAACTCCTTGCGGGTTCCGACGAGGACGAGACGGCGTGGCGGAAGGGCGAGTGGTACACCGCCCGCCTCAACCTGACGCCGCTGCAGCCCGAGGAGCGCCGGTCGACGGTGGTCGACCCGAGCCAGCACGGAATGCGGCTCCAGGTCCGTGCCCCCGGTGATCTGCAGTCGGCCGAGTTGGCCGCCTACGACCGGGTTCCGCCGGGCCCCGGCCAGATCGAGGTGTCGGTCGCGGCGTGCAACCTGAACTTCGCCGACGTGCTCATCGCCTTCGGTCGGTACCCGAGCTTCGAAGGGCGACTGCCCCAGCTCGGTGCCGACTTCGCGGGCGTGGTCACGGCCGTGGGCGACGGTGTCACCGACCACCAGGTCGGCGATCGGGTGGCAGGCATCTCGACCGATGGAGCGTGGTGCACGTTCGTCACGTGCGACGCCGGTCTGGCAGTGAAGATCCCCGAGGGCATCACCGAGGGCCAGGCGGCCGCCGTGCCCAGTGCACACGCCACCGCCTGGTACGGGTTGCACGATCTGGCTCACATGGACGAGGGCGACAAGGTCCTCATCCACTCGGCCACCGGCGGCGTCGGTCAGGCCGCGATCGCCATGGCCAAGGCCGTCGGCGCCGAGATCTACGCGACTGCGGGCACGCCGGAGAAGCGAGATATGTTGCGCGACATGGGAATCGAGTACGTCTACGATTCGCGCAGCACCGACTTCGCCGAGCTCATCCGCAAGGACACCGACGGGTACGGCGTCGACGTCGTGCTCAACTCGCTGCCAGGAGCGGCGCAGCGGGCTGGCTTGGAGCTGTTGGCCCCCAGCGGTCGGTTCGTCGAGATCGGCAAGCGGGACATCTACGGCGACACCAAGATGGGGTTGTTCCCGTTCCGCCGCAATCTGTCCTTCTACGCCGTCGACCTGGCTCTTCTGACCATCACCAAGCCAGCCAAGCTGAGGCGCCTGCTGAACACGATCTATCGGCAGATCGCCGACGGGGTGTTGCCCGCTCCGCAGACGACGCACTACCCGCTGGAGGAGGCGTCGACCGCAATCCGCGTGATGGGAGCGGCCGAACACACCGGCAAGTTGGTGCTCGACGTTCCGCACACCGGCTCCTATGACGTCGTCCTTCCTCCGGAGCAGGCACACCCGTTCCGGGCCGACGGCTCCTACGTCATCACCGGCGGTCTCGGCGGTCTCGGTTTGTTCCTCGCCGAGAAGATGGCCACGGCGGGCAGCGGACGAATCATCCTCAACGGCCGGTCGAACCCGAAACCCGAAGCGCTGGAAGCCATCGAGCGCATCCGGGCGCTCGGCGCCGAAGTCGAGGTCGAACTCGGCGACATCGCCGAGAGCGACACGGCAGGCCGGCTGGTCAAGGCCGCGACCGCGACCGGGCTGCCACTGCGGGGCGTACTGCACGCGGCGGCGCTGGTCGAGGACGCCACGCTGGCCAACATCACCGACGAATTGGTCGAACGTGACTGGGCGCCCAAGGCGTACGGCGCGTGGCATCTGCACGAGGCGACGGAGTCGCAACCGCTGGACTGGTTCTGCTCGTTCTCGTCGGCGGCGGCGATGGTGGGTTCACCGGGGCAGGGCGCGTACGCGGCGGCCAACAGCTGGCTGGACGCCTTCACCCATTGGCGCCGTGCCAACGGCCTGCCTGCGAGTTCGATCGCGTGGGGTGCCTGGGCCGAGATCGGCAAGGGTCAGGGCATGGCCGAGGACGCCTCGATGGCCATCGCGCCGGACGACGGTGCCTACGCATTCGACGCGCTGCAACGGGTGAACCGCGACTACAGCGGCTACGCACCGATTGCGGGCACGCCGTGGTTGACGGCGTTCGCGCAGACGAGCAAGTTCGCCGAGGCGTTCCAGTCGATGGGCCAGGGACGTTCGGGCACCAGCGAATTCCTGCTTGAGCTGATGGAGCTCCCGCAGGAGGAATGGCCCGCCCGCGTGAGGCGGCTGATCTCCGATCAGATCAGCCTGATCCTGCGTCGGTCGGTCGATCCCGACCGCCCGCTGTCGGAGTACGGCCTCGATTCGCTCGGTAACCTCGAACTCCGCACCCGGGTGGAAACCGAGACCGGTGTGCGGATCACCGCCACCGACATCACCACCATCCGCGGTCTGGCGGACGCGGTTTGCGAGAAGTTGGCTCCTTCGGAGGAGGCGGCTTGATGCTCCAGCGGGAAACGACAAGTCACCCCGACGTCGTGGTGCACCAACGCAGTGAAGGGGAGGAGTGAACCGATGCTGGCTGGGCTTCTGGACATCGTCAGGATCGACGAGTGGGATCCGGGCACGGGATCGGTAACCTCCTGGCACGGGTCGCCCGCCTCGCGCGCGAAGGCGATGGCAGCACCCGTGAGCACCGTGCCCGCCAGTTACATGCAGGCGCAACACATCCGGGGCTTCCACGAGTTCGCCGAACGCGGGCTGGACTATTCGCGGATGATCTCCGTCTCCTGGGATCAGCCGGGGCAGTGCGACCTCCGCGCGATGAACTACGTCATCAACGCGCACCTGCGTCGGCACGACACCTACCGCAGCTGGTTCGAGTGGAAGGACGAGGGCCGCATCGTCCGACACACGATGCAGAACCCCAACGACGTCAAGTTCGTGCCGACCAAGCGCGGCCAGATGTCGGCGAAGGACTTCCAGCAGGTCATCCAGGACACCCCGGACCTGAACGGGTGGGACTGCTTCCAGTTCGGCATCATTCAGTACGAGGAGCACTTCACCTTCTACTTCATCGTCGACCACGTCCATGTCGACCCCATGATGATGGGGACGCTGTACGTGGAGATCCACCAGATCTACGAGATGATTCGACAGGGCGGCGCGCCGCCAGCTCTTCCCGAGCCCAGCGGGTACGACGACTTCTGCGTGCGACAGCATCAGCTGACGTCTTCGTTGTCGGCCGAGTCGCCGGAGGTCCGTCGGTGGGTGGACTTCACCAGCGCCAACGACGGTGCGCTGCCAGACTTCGCGCTGCCGCTCGGCGACCCGGACGCGAAGTGCGGCGGTGCCGTCATGGTGGTGCAGTTGATGAACGGTGAGCAGACGCAGAAGTTCGAATCCGCCTGCATCGCTGCGGGAGCGCGCTTCGTCGGCGGTGTCTTCGCCGCCGCGGCTGTCGCGCAGTACCGCCTGACGGGTGTCGACTCCTACTTCGGCATGACGCCCAAGGATCTGCGCACCAAGCCCGAGGAGTACGTCACCACCGGCTGGTTCACCGGAATGATCCCGGTCGACGTCCCCGTCGTCGATGGTTCCTTCGCCCAGACGGTGCGCGCCGCGCAGAAGTCGTTCGATGGCAACACCGACCTGGCTCAGGTCCCGTTCGACCGGGTGCTGGAGCTGGTTCCGCGGCTTCGGCGTTCGCACCGCGGGTTCCCGATGCTGGCCTACCTCGACGCCGGACTTCCGCCGCTGTCGGCGGTGGTGGCCTCCAAGGCAGGCGATGCCAACGCCCGCACCTTCTGCGACGGTCTGAGCCCAGCGCACATCTGCATGTGGGTGGGCCGCGTCGGCGACGAGACGTCGCTGACGGTGTTCTATCCCGACAACGCCATCGCCAGGGATTCGGTCAACCGCTACGTCGAGGCCATGCAAGAGGTCTACGTCGGCGTGGCGGAGGGTCGCGAAGTGGCCGTCACCTCCATGCGGGAGACGGCTTGATAGCTCGCCCGCGCGAGCGGGCACGATGAGCGCTCGCGCGAAGAGCGAGGGGGCACGATGAGCGCTCGCGCGAAGAGCGAGGGGGCACGATGAGCGCTCGCGCGAAGAGCGAGGGGGCACGAGGAGCGCTTGCGCGAAGAGCGAGGGGACTGATCAG
>NZ_JBEVLO010000367.1:0-6288 GCF_040509115.1 Mycobacterium sp.
TACTGGCGTTGGGGCAGCACGGCCTTGGCCTGCTCCTGGTCGAACGCCTCGTCCGGCGTCACCACCCTGGCCGGGACCGCTTCGCCCGCAGCGACCTTCTTGGCCAGGTCCATCAGTTGCGGACCGAGCAGAGGATTGCACTCGACGATGTAGTTGAACTTGCCGTCGGCCAGCGCCTGCATCCCATCGTGGGTCGCGTCGACGGCGACGATCTTGATGTCGCGTCCCGGCACCTTCCCTGCGGCCTCGATCGCCTCCATGGCCCCGAGCCCCATGTCGTCGTTCTGGGCGAAGACGACGTCGATCTTCGGGTTGGACTTGAGGAACGCCTCCATCACCTGCTTGCCACCCGAGCGCGTGAAGTCGCCGGTCTGCGACGCCACGATCTTGAGGTTCGGATTGCTCGCGATGCCTTCGGCGAAACCGGTATTGCGGTCGATCGCCGGGTCGGCGCCGGTGGTGCCCTCGAGCTGGACGATGTTGACGGGCCCGGTGGCCGTGGCGTACTGCTCGGCAACCCACGTCCCGGCGCGGCGTCCCTCGTCGACGAAGTCGGCTCCGATGAAGGTCTTGAAGACGTCCTTCTCCTGGGTGTCGACAGCTCGGTCGGTCAGGATCACGGGGATGTTGGCGTTCTTGGCTTCCAGCAGCACCGCATCCCAGCCCGTGCGCACCACGGGGCTGAAGGCGATGACGTCGACGCCCTGCTGAATGAAGGAGCGGATCGCCGAGATCTGCTTCTCCTGCTCACCGTTGGCGTCGGCGAACTTCAAGTCGACGCCGGCTGCCTCTGCGGCGCTCTTGATGGATTGGGTGTTGGCAGTGCGCCAGCCGCTTTCGGCTCCAACCTGCGCGAAACCCAATGTGATCGCGCCATCGGACGACGCGGCGCCCTGCCCTTCTGGCGCCTTACCACTGCCACAGGCAGTCACTGCGGCCGCGACAGCGACGATGCTGATCGCGGCGGCGAACACCTTCTTCACGACTCACTCCTTTGATCACGATGCGAAGCGCGAGGGCCATCCCCGCCTACGACGTTGTGACGTATCGCACTCGTCAGTCAGTGTATGACCGTCGTCACACCGCGCTGCATGTTAACGCTCACAATAACCGACGGTCAACCCCCCGCCCAGCCAGCCTCCCGTTGCGATGTGAGCGGCAAACCGCTGAAGCGCTTGATGAATCGGCGCCTGGGCATCCGTGGCGCGGCATCTTCCGCGATCTAAATCGATCGTTGACGACGCGTGTTGTTAACGTTAACATCGCTGATTGTGATCCAGTGCACATACTTTTGGGCACCGCCCATGCGTCGCCCGGCGGGCGCACCGATCGTCCGTACCGTGGCGCAGGCGGCCGGCTCGTGAGCGCCGCCAAGTACACCGTCGGCATCGACTTCGGCACGCTGTCGGGACGCGCGCTCGTCGTCCGCGTCTCCGACGGCCGGGAGATGGGGTCGGCCGAACACGCCTATCGGCACGGCGTGATCTCAGAGGAACTGCCCAGCCGCCCCGGCGTCCGGCTCCCGGACGACTATGCGCTCCAGGTGCCTGCGGACTACGTCGACGTGCTCCGCTTCGCGGTCCCCGAGGCTGTGGCATCGGCGGGCGTGGCCCCGGCCGACGTCATCGGGATCGGCACCGACTTCACCGCGTGCACGATGGTGGCCACCCGCAGCGATGGCACCCCCCTGTGCCAGCTCGAGCACTTCGCCGAACGTCCGCACGCCTACGCCAAGCTGTGGCGCCATCACGCCGCCCAGCCGCAGGCCGACCGCATCAACACCCTCGCCGCAGTTCGCGGTGAATCCTGGTTGAGCCGGTACGGCGGATTCATCTCCAGCGAATGGGAATTCGCGAAGGGCCTCCAGATCCTGGAGGAGGATCCCGAGATCTACGCCGCCATGGACCGCTGGGTCGAGGGCGCCGACTGGATCGTCTGGCAGCTGACCGGCCGGTACGTTCGCAACGTCAGCACCGCCGGGTACAAGGCCATTCGCCAGGACGGCCACTATCCCTCCCGCGAGTTCCTCGCCGGTCTCAACGCCGGCTTCGCCGACTTCGTCGCAGACAAGATCGATCAGCCCATCGGGCGGCTCGGGGAAGCGGCGGGCACGTTGACCGAACAGGCGGCCGCCTGGACCGGCCTGCCCGAAGGCATCCCGGTGGCGGTCGGCAACATCGACGCGCACGTGACGGCCGCCGCCGCGGACGCCGCCGAACCCGGTCGCCTCATCGCGATCATGGGCACCTCGACGTGCCACGTGATGAACGGCCGCGAGGTACGGGACGTCCCTGGAATGTGCGGGGTCGTCGACGGCGGAATCACCGACGGCCTTTGGGGTTACGAGGCCGGTCAGTCGGGCGTCGGCGACATCTTCGCGTGGTTCGTCAACAACTGCGTTCCCGCGCGCTATCAGGACGCAGCCACCGAGCGAGGACTCAGCCTGCACGAGTACCTGTCCGAACTCGCCGCCGAGCAGACGGTCGGCGCGCACGGGCTGATCGCGCTGGATTGGCACAGCGGAAACCGTTCGGTGCTGGTGGACCACCACCTCTCCGGCGCGATGGTGGGCCAGACGCTGGCGACGACGTGCGTGGATCAATACCGGGCGCTATTGGAGGCCACGGCCTTTGGCACACGAATGATCGTCGAGACCTTCGAGCGCAGTGGGGTTCCGGTGGAGGAACTAGTGGTTGCCGGAGGCTTGATCAAGAACCGGTTGCTGATGCAGATCTACGCCGACGTGACGGGGCTACCGCTGTCGTGTGTCGAATCCCTCCAAGCCCCCGCACTCGGCTCGGCCATCCACGCCGCGACGGCAGCAGGCTTCTACCCCGACGTCCCAACGGCCGCAGGGCAAATGGGCCGTCGCAAGCGCAACGCCTTCACGCCGATCGCCGAGAACAACGCCCGCTACGACGCGCTGTACGCCGAGTACGTGGCGCTGCACGACTGGTTCGGCCGCGGGAACACCATGATGCGCAGGCTGCGACGACTGCGCACCGAGGCCGACGCCCGGGACGCCGTAGGAGTGACCGCATGACGCTGTCCTACGAGGTCGACACCGTCATCGCCGGGTTGCGCAGGCAGGTGTGCGACCTGCACGCCGAACTCACCCGCTATCAGCTGGTGGCGTGGACCGCGGGAAACGTCTCGGCCCGCGTGCCGGATCGGGACCTCATGGTCATCAAACCCTCTGGTGTGTCCTATGATTCGCTGACCGCCGAACAGATGGTGGTATGCGACCTCGAAGGCAACTTGGTCGACGGCGAGCTGGCGCCATCGTCGGACACGGCGGCACACGCGTACGTGTACCGCCACATGCCGCAGGTGGGCGGCGTCGTCCACACCCACTCGACCTACGCCACCGCGTGGGCGGCCTGCGGCGAACCCATTCCGTGCGTGCTCACCATGATCGCCGACGAGTTTGGGGGCGACGTTCCGGTCGGCCCCTTTGCCCTGATCGGGGACGACTCGATCGGCCGTGGCATCGTGGAAACCTTGCGGGACAGCAGATCTCCAGCAGTGCTGATGCGCAATCACGGTCCCTTCACGATCGGACCGGACGCGCGTTCCGCCGTCAAGGCGGCGGTGCTGGTCGAGGACGTCGCCAGGACCGTTCACGTCGGCAGGCAGCTCGGAAACCCCATCTCGATTCGCGCGGACGACGTCACGCGACTGTACGAGCGTTATCAGAACGTCTATGGGCAGAGCTCCGCCCTCGACGACTTTCCGAAGGAAGGGTGAGCATGTCGATCAGTCCCGGTGGCCCCAATGACATCGTCAACCAGGAGGTCTGGTTCGTCACGGGCAGCCAGTCGCTCTACGGCCAGGACATCCTCGACCAGGTCGCCGATCAGTCCCGCCGCCTCGTCGACCAACTCGACGGGAGTGCGGACATTCCCGTGCGCGTGGTGTGGAAGCCGGTGGTGACCACGAGCGACGCCATCCTGGACGTCCTTACCGAGGCCAGCTCGTCGCGGGAGTGCGTGGGCGTCATCGCCTGGATGCACACCTTCTCCCCCGCCAAGATGTGGATTCGCGGACTCAACGCCCTACAGAAGCCGCTGCTGCATCTGCACACCCAGGTCAGTGTCGAAATACCCTGGGACAGCATCGACATGGATTTCATGAACTTGAATCAGGCCGCGCACGGCGACCGCGAGTTCGGGTACATCCAGACGCGTCTGTCGATTCCGCGCACCACCGTGGCCGGTCACGTGAGCGATCCAAGGACCACCCTGCGCGTCGGATCGTGGGTGCGGGCGGCGCTGGGCGTCGCCGACCTGAAGAAACTGCGCATCGCCAGGTTCGGTGACAACATGCGCGACGTCGCGGTCACCGACGGCGACAAGGTCGAGGCCGAGTCCCACTTCGGCGTCTCGGTGAACACCTACTCCGTCAACGACCTCGCCAGAGTGGTGCTGCAGATCGGTGACACCGAGATCGACAAACAGGTCCGCGAGTACGAGGACACCTATGTCGTCGCCGAGGAGTTACGGCGGGGTCGTGACCGACACGCGTCCCTGCGCGAGGCCGCCCGCATCGAACTGGGGCTGCGACGGTTCCTGGAGAGCGGCGGATTTGGCGCGTTCACCACCAACTTCGAGGATCTCGGCGCGCTGCGGCAGCTCCCAGGAATCGCCGTCCAGCGGCTGATGGCCGACGGGTTGGGCTTCGGCGCCGAAGGTGACTGGAAGACCGCATCGATGGTGCGGACCGTGAAGACCATGGGCGTCGGGCTGCCAGGCGGGACGTCCTTCATGGAGGACTACACGTACGACCTGACTCCCGGCCGGGAGCGAATCCTCGGCTCGCACATGCTCGAAGTGTGCCCGAGCATCGCGGCGGCAACGCCGACGGTAGAAGTGCATCCGCTCGGCATCGGCGGACGCGAGGACCCGGTTCGCCTTCGGTTCACGGCCGCCCCCGCGGATGGCATCGTCCTCGGGATCTGCGACGTCGGCTCCCGCTTCCGCCTGGTGGCCAACCAGGTGCGGGTGGTCGAGCCCAACGCCCCGCTGCCGAAGCTACCGGTGGCGTGCGCGGTGTGGGAGCCGAAGCCGTCGTGGTCGACGTCGACCGAGGCGTGGTTGATGGCCGGGGCTCCACATCACACGGTGCTCACGACGGCGGTGAGTTCGGCGACGATCGACGACTTCGCCACCATCACTGCGACCGAACTCCTCGACATCGACGACGACACCACGACCAAGGGCTTCGCCCGCGAGCTGCGCTGGAATGCGGTGTATCACCACATCGCAGCGGGGCTATAGGTCAGCTCGCCAGTCGGGTGGGCAGAGTGGCATCGGCGGTCGGTGCGGCCGTGTGGATCGTGGTGACCTGCGCGGGCTGGGGCGCCGGGACCAACTCGGCGGTCCGAGCGGCGACGTTGCGCAGCAGACGGCGGTCGTCGCGGTTCATCCGCCTGGTGAGCACGCGCTCGTCTCGCTTGGTCAGCGAGCTGCTCTTCTGAATCAGCAGGTCTTGTTGTTGCCAGCTGAGGCCGTCGAGGTCACCGTCGGCGTCATGGGTGGCGATCACGACCGCCCCGCGCAGCAGTGGGACCGTCTTGGCCGTGAAGGGCGTCGTGGTCAAGAGCATTTCAGTGGCGGCGCGGTTGGTGCGTTGTTGGCACCGGCGATTCGTCGGGCTGAACCAGAAGTCGAACTGACCATCGGAGCTGGTGAGGCAGTGGAGTCCACGGGCTTGGACCAGGCGGTCGATGTCTGCCTTGCCGAAGGCGCGGGTCTCAAAGACGGCGCCACGGGCGCTGAAGTACAGGACGGTGTTCATTCACGTGTTCCATTCATCTCTTTCTTCGCGGTCACGGGCGGCGCGGGCGTCCCCGCGCTGTTACTACTGATACCCAAGTGACGAATGGGACAAACTTGAATAACGATGGAGATACGGCAGAAGGGCTCTACTTCGAGCCCGCGACGTCGATGCCGAGCGGCTCCTCCGTCCGGATCACCTCGTCGCGGATCAGGCCGCGGAGCAGCGCGGTGCTGAACTCGACGGCGATCTCCTGCGCGCTGCGACGGCCGTGGGGGCGCAGCCACCGGTAGGCGCCGAGGGTCATGCCGATGTAACCGAGCGCGAGCACGTGCGAGTCGCACTCGTAGAACTCACCGCTAGCGATGCCGCGGTCGATGACGTCGCGGACGTGCTCGTACACCTGGGTCTCGGACCTGCGGATGTAGGCCACCTGCTCTTCGGTGAACCACTCGGTGATGTAGGGGCCCTCCTGGAAGTACACGGCCGCGCGCTCGATGTCGCTGGCGATGC
>NZ_JBEVLO010000368.1:0-2788 GCF_040509115.1 Mycobacterium sp.
TGATGAAGAACAGCACCGCGGCGATCTTCATCACCGCGATGCGGCCGATCTTGTCGGCGATGCGGCCCGCCGTCATCGCGCCGACCGCGGCGCCGAGGAGCGCCGACGCCACGGCGAACCCCAATTCGATCGATCCGACCCCGAACTGCTCCTCGATCGACTTGACCGCGCCGTTGATGACGGCGCTGTCGTAACCGAACAGAAGGCCGCCGAGTGCTGCGACGGACGCGATGCGGATGGCGGTACCGCCCGAGGAGAAGTCGTCGTCGCTTATCACCGAGGTCGAGTCGTCGACGGGTGGACCCTGACCGGCCATGGGCGTGTCCTTTCGCAACCTGCGTGAGCTAGCTCACACCAACCTTTGCACAGACGAACGATCAGTACGGCGTTATCAGAACGCGGGATTGCGTGTCGTCACACGGCATCGGCCGACCCGCAGCCCCAGCGAAAGCAGATGCACCCCAATGACACTGCTCGACCGTTATCGGCGGCGTACGTAGCAACGTCCGATGCCCTGGTGTCAACCCCGATCGGAGACCGGCGCGTCGACCTGCGAGCTCAGCTGGGCGTGGATCCCGCGAAGGTCGTCGACGTCGAGCCCGGCCAACGACGAGACGTGTCGGCGCCGCGGACCGTCGGGCACCTCGACGTCGTTGGGCACCACGAGGACGGGGCAGCCCGCGGCCTCGGCCGCCTGGGAACCCGTCACCGAATCCTCGATGGCCAGGCACTGCGCCGGGTCCACGCCCAAGAGTTCGGCGGCTCGCAGATACGGGTCTGGCGCCGGTTTGGCATGCTCGACCTCGTCGCCACACACCGACACCGAGAAGTAGTGCTTGCCAATGCTCTTGAGCGCGCGCTCGGTGAGCACGCGGTAGGTGTTGGTGACCAGCGCCATGGGAACGCCCGCCGCGGTGAGCGCATCGAGCATCTCCCGCGCGCCGGGCAGCCAAGCCAACCCCCGCTCGAACAGTTCGCCCGTGTAGTCGTGCAGCCAGACCGAGGACTGCTCCATTGCGACCGGGTCGCGGTCCAGACCCAGATCGGTGTACACGATCTGCATGAGGCCCTTGGCCGAGCTGCCCACCGTGCTCTCCCGCACCTGCGGGGACAGCACGCCACCCAGGCGGACGTAGAGCGCCTGCAGCGAGACGTCCCACAGCTTTTCGGAATCGACGAGGGTGCCGTCCATGTCCCACAACACGGCCTTCATGCCACTAGACATTAAGGTATCTCGCCTCGGGGTGATGAAGCACGATGGCGCTGACGGACCGTTCGGGATCGAGAACTCCGCGAGCCGGCCCGCCCTCGATGGCCGGCTCGCGCAACCGGAATCGTTCGGCCGCATCGGGTTTCGGCTCGAGCAGGATGTGGTCCATGTCTGGGGTCAGTCCTCCGGGTTGTACCCGAGGTTGGGGGCAAGCCAGCGTTCGGCCTCCTGCAGAGTCCAGCCCTTGCGCCTCGCGTAGTCGGCGACCTGATCCTGGGCCAGCCGACCGACCACGAAGTACTGCGACTGCGGGTGCGAGAAGTACCAGCCGCTGACGGCGGCACCTGGCCACATCGCCATCGACTCGGTCAACTCGATGCCGGTGCGCGCCTTGACGTCCATCAACTCCCAGAGCGTCGCCTTCTCGGTGTGCTCCGGGCAGGCCGGGTAACCGGGGGCAGGGCGGATGCCTGAGTACTTCTCACCGATCAGCGCCTCGTTGTCGAGCTGTTCTTCGGGTTGATAGCCCCAGAACTCCTTGCGGACCCGTTGGTGCATCCGTTCGGCGAACGCCTCTGCCAACCGGTCGGCGAGTGACTCCAGCAAGATCGCGCTGTAGTCGTCGTTGTCCGCCTTGAACTCGGCGATCTTGTCGCCGATGCCGAGCCCCGTCGTGACGGCGAAGGCGCCGACGTAGTCCCGGAGCCCCGTTTCCTTGGGGGCGACGAAGTCACCAAGGCTCCGGTTCGGGATGCCGTCGCGATGCTCGCCCTGCTGGCGCAGGTTGTGCAATCTCGTCAGCACCTCGGTCCGGGTCTCGTCGGTGTAGACCTCGATGTCGTCACCGACCGCGTTCGCCGGGAAGAACCCGATCACGCCGTTGGCCGTCAGCCACTTCTCCTTGATCAGGGTGTCGAGCATCTCCTGGGCGTCGTCGTACAGCTTGCGGGCGGTCTCACCCGAAACCGGGTTGTTGAGGATGTCGGGGAATCTGCCCTTCATCTCCCAGGCGTTGAAGAACGGCTGCCAGTCGATGTACTCGCGCAGCTCGGCGACGTCGTAGTCGAGGAATTCTCGTACGCCGAGGCCCTGGGCCGGCACCGGCGGCGTGTAGCCCTCCCACTCGATCGGCGTCCGGTTCGCGCGGGCCTTCTCGAGCGTCAGCATCTTGCGCTCGCTCTTCTGAGCGTGTCGTTCGCGCAGGGCCGCGTAATCCTTTTCGGTGGCCTCCAGCAGGGAACCCCGCTGCTTGTCGTCGAGCAGCGCCGCAGCGACCGGCACTGATCGGGACGCGTCCTTGACCCAGACCACCGGACCGCTACGACGGGGCGACACCTTCACGGCCGTGTGAGCCCGCGAGGTGGTGGCGCCACCGATCAGCAGCGGGATCTGCAAACCCTGACGCTCCATCTCGACGGCGAAGTTGACCATTTCGTCCAGCGAGGGGGTGATCAGGCCGGACAGCCCGATGATGTCGGCGTCGTGCTCCTTCGCTGCGTCCAGGATCTTCTGGGCGGGCACCATCACGCCGAGGTCGATCACCTCGTAGTTGTTGCACTGCAGGACGACCCCGACGAT
>NZ_JBEVLO010000369.1:0-18120 GCF_040509115.1 Mycobacterium sp.
TGAGGAGAATCGACGAATGAGGGCTCGCGATCCAGGCTCCGGTCTGACGGCACACGATGGTCACGTGAATAGGATGAGCTAAAAGGGAAATACTTTTCTTACGACAAAAGGTGATCAGAAAAAAAACCAAAAATAAAAGGAGAGCGATATGGCAAAGCAAGAACAAAAAAAACCTAATATCCTGATCCTCTGGGGCGACGACATCGGCATATGGAACATCAGCCACTTCAGTCGCGGCATGATGGGCTACCAGACCCCTAACATCGACCGCGTGGCGAAGGAAGGGGTGACCTTCACTGACTACTACGCCCAGCAAAGCTGCACCGCCGGCCGGGCGTGCTTTATCACGGGGCAAAACCCGATCCGCACGGGCCTCACCAAGGTCGGCATGCCCGGAGCCACCGTCGGCCTGCAGGCGAGCGACGTCACTATCGCCTCGGCGCTCAAGGACCAGGGCTACGCCACCGGCCAGTTCGGCAAGAACCACCTCGGCGACCGCGACGAGTTCCTGCCCACCATGCACGGTTTCGACGAGTTCTTCGGCAATCTCTACCACCTCAACGCCGAGGAGGAGCCCGAGAACGTCGACTACCCCACCGATCCCGAATTCCGGAAGAAGTTCGGACCCCGCGGCGTCCTGCACACCTGGGCGAACGGCGACGGCACCCAGCGCATCGAGGACACCGGCCCGCTGACCAAGAAGCGCATGGAGACCTGCGACGAGGAGTTCCGTGACGCCGCCATCGACTTCATGAGGCGCCAGCACGACGCCGAGACCCCGTTCTTCCTGTGGTTCAACTCGACCCACATGCACTTCCGCACGCACCCCAAGCCGGAGAGCGTCGGGCGGGCCGGACGGTGGCAGTCCGAATACCACGACACGATGCTGGATCACGACGACATCGTCGGAGATCTGCTCGACACCCTCGACGACCTCGGCATCGCCGACGACACCATCGTCATGTACTCGACCGACAACGGTCCGCACATGAACAGCTGGCCCGACGCCGGGATGACACCCTTCCGCAACGAGAAGAACTCGAACTGGGAAGGCGCGTACCGCGTTCCGGCTCTGGTGCGCTGGCCGGGCCACGTCCCGGCAGGCACGGTGCTCACTGGGATCGTCAGTCACAACGACTGGTTCGTCACCCTGCTCGCGGCCGCCGGTGACCCGGACATCGCCGAGAGGTTGCGGCGTGGAACGGATCTGAACGGCACGCATTTCAAGGTCCACCTCGACGGACACAATCAGCTGGACTACATCACCGGTGCCACCGACGAGAGCCCGAGGATGCACTTCTTCTACGTCTCCGACGACGGTGACCTGACCGGGCTCAGGTATGACAACTGGAAGATCGTGTTCATGGAACAGCGGGTCACTGGCACGCTGGCCATCTGGCTCGAGCCGTACGTCGTGCTGCGCGCTCCGAAGCTGTTCAACCTTCGAACCGATCCGTACGAGCGGGCCGACCTGACGTCGAACACCTATTACGACTGGATGATCGACAGGGTGTGGGTGTTCACGCCCGCGCAGGCGTACGTCGCGAACATGCTGCAGACACTGATCGAGTTTCCGCAGCGGCAGAAGTCGGCCACGTTCAACCTCGAACAGGTCATGGCGAAGCTTCAGTCGGGCGTGCCTGGCAGCAGCTGAGCCTAGGACGCGGCGGGGCCGTCCTCGTCCAGCAACTCGCTGCGGTGGGTTCTGGCCCAGTCGACGAGGTGGATCGGTTCCCGGCCGAGCAGGTCCCGCACCGTGGTGGTGGTGACCGCCGAGTAGTCCATTCGACCGTCGTAGGTCTGCTGCAGCCAGTTCAGCGCGCTGGCGGCGTACGCCGCGTCGTAGAAGTCGGGGATCGCCACCTCGCCCGCCTCGACGAGGCGGCGCATGTCCTGCGGTGTGAGGATCACCGCGGGCACCTCGCGCTGCAGCGCGTGCGACAGCGTCGCGGCCACGTCGGTCGCGTTCAGCAGGTCGGTGGAAAGGTAGTAGTCCCTGCCCCCATGCGCGGCGGGGCCGTCCATCAGCACCTTGGCGGCCACCGCCGCGATGTCATCGGTCGCCACCCAGCCGACGGGCTTGTCGCCGGCTGCCCACACGAAGGCGCCGTTCTGCAGACGGTTCACGGTGAGCAGGTTCTCCATGAATACGTGCGGATGAAGGTTGGCCCATGCGAGTCTGCTGCCCTTGAGGTAGCGCTCGATCATCTCGTGCCAGGCGAAGTGCGGGTCGGTGGACCGTCCGTCACCGAACACCCCGAGGTGCACGACGAACTCGACGCCCGCGTCCTCGGCGGCGTCGACGATCGTCTTGGCCTGCTGCGTCATCGCCGCGGTGTATCCGGACATCAGGAAGATCGCGTCAATCCCGTTGAGTGCCTGCGGAAAGGTCTCCGGGTCGTCCAGATCGAGGTGCACGGCTTCCTTGCCCGCCTCGCGCCAGGCGTCGACCGTCGCGTGGTTGCGTGATGCGCGCACCGCGGTGGCGCGGCTGGGGTGCTCGTCGATGGCAGCGGCCACAGCGGAGCCGTTGCGGCCGCTGGCACCCAGGATGAGTATGCGAGTCATGTCGTGGTCCTCAATTCTCTTGTGCGAGTTGGTTGTCGAGCCAGTCGAAGATCGTCTGGTGGACGCGTGACATCGCCCCCATGTGACAGTGCTCGCCCGCCCCCTCCGATTCGGCGAGGGTGACGAGCGTGACGGCCGAGTTGACCATCGCCTCGGCCGCCTTCTGTGGTTGGCCGTGCAGGAACTGATCGTTGTCGGCGTCGAGCACCAGGGCCGGGACCGTGATCCGGTCGGCCACGCCTGCCAGCGTGTACTCGCGGAAGGCGCGGGGCAGATCGGCGATCGAGTCGAGCCCCATCACCCACATGCCGTTGCGGACCGCCCACCGAATCTGGGTGTTGTGACCCATCAGCAGTGTCATCACCGGAACGGCTGCCTCGTCCTGCCTTTCGTCGATCCAGGCGCTCAGGAAGGGCGGAAGGGAGTTGGCCATCGCGGCGTGGAAGTCATAGATGCCGTCGTCCAGCACGATCGCGGCCACCCGGTCGTCGAACGCCGCGGCGCGGGCGACGAGGTATCCGCCAAGGCTGTACCCGAACAGGCTGATCTTCGTGGCGTCGATCTCGGATCTGGTCATGGCGAAGTCGACGACCGGGCTGATTACCGCCTCCCAGTCGGGCCGGAACACCAGGCGCTGTTCGCGGATCGCGCTGCCCTGCCCTGGGCCGTCGAAGGCGAGCACGTGGTATCCGCGGGCGATGGCCGCCGCGGCGATTGCGAAGTACGACTCCTCAAGGGTGGAGTCGTACCCGCTGTTGTAGATCACGGTGGGGCGCGGGGTGTCCGAGTCTTCGACCAAGTAGAGGTACCCGGGTAGCGTCGTCCCCTCATAGGGAATGGCGACCTGCTCGAACCCGAAGCCGAACAGCCGCATGGCACTCAAGAAGGTCTCGCGCGAGCGCCGCGACAACTCCGTCACCTCGGGGTCGGCGACCGGATCCTGGCGTCGGTAGAACTCCGCGGTTCGGTAGTAGTTCGACGCCCGGAGATACGCCTCTCGTGCGCTGACGGGATGGCCGCCGTCTGCCGACTGGCGCGCCAGCGCCTCGACTCGTCGGGCGGTCGCCTTCCACTCGCGGTGCCACGCCTCCTCGTCGCCCTCGGGAATCGCGCGCGCGGTGACGAGCACCTCGCCGAGGTCGGCGCCGCCGTAGTTGGCGAAACCTGCCGCGCGCAGGGCCTCGAACGAGAACGACTCGTCGTCGAACAAGAACTTCATGACTACCTCCTTAAACGAAACGGAACAGATCCGTATCGACTATTGGAGACCAACAACAAACGGAACGCAACTGTTCCGCCTGCGGGCTATGCTCCGTGGCGTGTCTCCGCCCCCGCCAGCGCGCCGCACCTCCGGAGGCCCCGTCCTGCAGGACGACGTCACGGCCGCGATCGAATCGGCGTTCCTCGCCGAACTCGCCAGGGTCGGCTACGGCCGCCTCTCCATCGACGCCGTCGCCAAACTCGCGGGGGTCGGCAAGGCGGCCGTCTACCGGCGATGGCGCTCCAAGTCGGACCTGACCGTCGCGCTGCTGTCGAAGTTCGCCGTCGCCGCAGTCGACGTGCCCGACACCGGCACCCTGCTCGGCGACATCAGGCAGTACCTCGACAACGGTCGCGCCGCGCTCTCACATCCATTGGCGCGCAAGATCATTCCCGACATGCTCGCCGAGGTCGCCAGGAACGAGGAACTGGCGGCCGTGTTGGGACCGTCGCTGCGCGATCCTCGCCGGGCGAAGGCCGCCGAGCTCTTCGAGCGCGCGATCGGACGCGGGCAGCTACCACCGGACACCGACGTCGACCTGGCCATGGATCTGCTCGCCGGACCGCTCTACTGGAAGCTCGGGGTCATGCAGGTCTCGGTTGACGACGATTACTGCGACAAGCTGGCGGCCCTGATCGTCACTGCGTTGTCAGCGTCTTGGCCAGGTGATTGAAGACGGTCTGGTGCAGCTGGAAGGTCGCACCCTCGTGGCAGTGCTCGCCGGCCCCGTCGACGCTGCGCATCACGACCTGGCGCACCGGTGCGTTCATCGCGTAGGCGAAGTTGGTCGCCTGCCCCGCGAAGACGGTGTCGGCCTCGCCCTCCAGCAGCAGCACGGGCGTGCGGATCCGGCCGATGTCGTGGGCCGTGAGGCTGTAGTCGGCGGTCCTGCGGATGTATTCGACGGGGCTGTCGGCGCCAAAGGCCCACTGTCCGTTGCGCAGTCCGCGCCGGGCCTCGGTGTCCTCCTTCATCCACACCTCGACCATGGGACGCGCGTCGGCGTCCAACTCGTCCTCGACGAGGCTCAGAATCCGCTCCGGAACCGACGGATACGACGCGTAGAAGGTGGTCATGGCGTCGCTGCAGACGATCGCCGCGGACCGGTGATCGTGCACCGCGTACCGGGACACCAGATAGCCACCGAGTCCGTAGCCGAACTGCACGATCTGGTGCTCGTCGATCTCAGGGACCCCCGCCGCGTAGTCCACGACCGCACCGAGCACGTGCTCCCAGTCCGGACGGAATGGCACGTTGCGCTCACGGAGCATGAAGCCCTGGCCGGGGCCGTCGTAGGCGAGGAAGTTGTAGCCGCGGCGCAGCGCCGCAGCCCCGATCAGGAAGTAGCCCTCCTCACGCGTCGAGTCGAAGCCGTTGGTGTAGATCACCGTCGGGCGAGGCGTGCCGCTGTCGTCGACGAGGAAGAGGTAACCGGGCAGGTCGCCGACCCGAGGATCGTCGGAATAGGGGATGCTCACCTCTCGGAACGGTCCGTCCAGCAGTTCGCAGGCCCGGACGAAGTAGTCCCGCGCGCATCGCGACAATCCCAGCACCAGCGGATCGTCGAGCGGATCCTCCCGCCGGTAGAACTCCGCCGACCGGTAGTAACTCGATGCGCGTAGGAAGGCCTCCCGCGCGCTGACGAGGTCGTCGGCGGCCAGCGACTCCTCACCTCGGCGCGCCGTTCGCACGGCGGTCGCCCGCCAGGACGACGTCCATGCGTCCTCGTCTCCGTCGGGGATCCGGGCCGTGGTGGCGACCACCTCACCGATGTCGGCGCCGGCATCGCCGGCGAAGCCTGCCGCCCGCAGGGTCTCGAACTTGAAGGCTCGGTCCTTGAAGATGAAGTCCACGGTCGTATCCCTCGTTCGGTGCCCTCTTCGCTGTTGTGTCGATCCTCTCCTCGACCACCGACGAAGTCTGCGGGGCTTTCCCCCAAACCACCCTGCGGATACCGGCACCCAAAGTTGGGGGCTACCTGGGTGGTGTACCGCCGAACCGCAGGTCAGCGCTATCGCGGCAGCGGTGAATCCTGCGGTGGCTGAGCACTGCGCGCCGGCCGGTCGGGCAGCGTCCGGTCGGGCAGCCAGATGACGAAGGTGCTGCCGACACCCACCTCGCTGAACAGACTCAACCTGCCCTCGTGGCTCTCGGCGATCTGGCGGGCGATCGCCAGCCCCAGCCCCGATCCGCGCGGCCTGCGGGCACCGTTCGAATCCGAGTCTCCCCCGTTGGCGACCCGGCGGAACCGCTCGAAGACGCGTTGCTGCTCCTCGCGGGCGATGCCGGGCCCATCGTCCTGGACGGCGATCCACGCCCACCCGCCGACACTTCCGCTGGCAACGGTCAGCACCGACGCCGCCGGGGCGAACCGGATGGCGTTGGACAGCAGGTTGGTCAGCGCGCGGGCCAGCGACGCGGCGTCGGCGTAGACCACGGGGCCCTTGGCGACGCGAGTCCGCAACTCCAGCTGTCGTTCCCCTGCCAGCAGCCGGTGCTCGTCGACGACGTCACCGACGAACGCGTGCAGATCGACGTTCTGGTCGGCGAACGACCCCGAGCGTTGCCGCGCCGTGGCCAGCAGATCCTCCAACAGCCGCGAAATGCGGTTGCTCGCGCGGGAGATCACCGCCAGCGCGTGCGCCCGCTCCGAAGCCGTGGCGTCCGTACTCGCCAAGACCGCCTCGACATTGGCCTGCACCACCGCCACCGGGTTGCGCAGTTCGTGCGACACGTCCTCGACCAGTGCCCGCTCGGCGCGGAACGCGGTGTCGAGGCGATCCAGCATGCCGTCGATGGTGTCGGCCAACGTACGCAGCTCGTCGCGGGGCCCGGAGGCGTTGATGCGTTGCGAGAGGTCATTGGCGCGGATGCGGTTGGTCGTCGCCGTGATCTCACCGATCGGCCGCAGCAGCCGCCCCGCGACGAACCACCCGACGAGCGCGCTGACCAACGCGATTGCCGCCAGCGCGAACATCGAGTAGTTCCTCAGGGTGTCCAAGGTCGACTGGTTGACGGCGCGCTGGACGCTCTCCAGATCCGCCGCCTGAAAGTTCTCCCCGACCCGGTAGGCCATGGTGCCGTCCGGCCGATGCGCAAACTTCTTGACCGTCACCGGATCCAGCGGCCGCGCATCGATCGTCTGCGACAACGCCACGTACACCGCCACCAGCAGCAGCGCCGAGATGACGAACAGCCAGATCGAGGTGATCAGCGCCAGCCGGACCCGGATGGTGCGCAGGGCACGTGGCAGACGGAGGCGCCTCACGCCGACGCATGCGATTGCGGCAGTGCGCATTTCGGTGGGCATCTCAGTCGGTATCCCCGGCCGACCACGGTGGACAGGATCTGTTCCTCGCCGGCGAGCGTCAACTTGCGCCGCAGCGTGCCCACCGTCACCCGGACGGTCTGGGTGAATGGGTCGGCGTTCTCGTCCCAGACGTGTTCGAGGATCTGCTCGGCCGAGCACACGTGGTCCGGCCGCGACATCAGGTACCGCAGTACGGAGAACTCCTTGAGCGTCAGCTCGACCTCCCGCTCACCGCGATGGACGACGTGCTTGGCGGTGTCCATCGTGACGTCCCCGACGCGCAGCACCGAGGACTGGCCGCGGATCTCGCGACGCAGGACGGCCCGCAGTCGCGCGGTCAGCTCAGCCAAGGCGAAGGGTTTGACGACGTAGTCGTCGGCGCCCGCGTCGAGCCCCCGCACCCGGTCGGGCAGCGTGCCGAGCGCCGTGAGCATCATGATGCGGATCTCGCGGCCCGATGCGCACGCCACCTCGCCCGAACGAACTCGACGCGCCAGCTCGAGGCCGTCACCGTCGGGCAGTGTGACGTCGAGCAGCGCCACGTCATACGAGTTGACCGCCAACCGCTCGGTGGCCTCGGCCTCGGTCAATGCGCTGTCGACCGCGTAACCCTCGCGTTGGAGTCCGATGCGGAGCGCGCTCACCAGGCCCTCTTCGTCCTCGACGATCAACAACCGCATACGAGCCGAGGGTAGCGCCGACTCCGCGCACCTCACCACTTCGCTTTCGCTGAACTTTCGGTCGGCCTTACCGCCGTTTTCGCACCCTGGTGATGCAGTGGGGCCATGAGCAGACACGACCACCTCTCCGATTCCCCCGGCGGTGCCGCTCCGGCGCCGCTGTCCCCCGCGGCGTGCTCCGCGCTCGTCGAGCGCGCGTTGTTCGAGATGAAACACGTTGTCGTTGGCCAGGACTCGATGCTGGAGCGACTGCTGGTCGGCCTGCTCGCCGGCGGCCACATCCTGCTGGAGGGGGTGCCAGGGCTGGCCAAGACGCTCGCCGTCCGCACCGTCGCCACGGTGGTCGGAGGCACCTTCAACCGGCTGCAGTTCACCCCGGATCTGATGCCCGGCGACATCGTCGGCACCCGAGTGTGGCGCCCGTCGACGGAGAGCTTCGACGTCGAACTCGGCCCGATCTTCGGAAACCTGATCCTTGCCGACGAGATCAACCGCGCACCCGCCAAGGTGCAGTCCGCGCTGCTGGAGGCGATGGCCGAAGGCCAGGTCAGCATCGGTGGCCACACCTTCGCACTGCCAGAGCCCTTCCTGGTGCTGGCCACCCAGAACCCCATCGAGACCGACGGCGTCTACCACCTGCCGGAGGCACAGCGAGACAGGTTCCTGCTCAAGGTCGACCTCACCCATCCCAACGAACTCGAGGAGATGGCGATCCTGAGCCGGATGGGCGCCCGACCGCCCCGTGCCCGCACCCTGCTGAGCACGGACGACGTCCTGGCCCTGCAACGGGTCACCGAAGAGGTGTTCGTCCACCACGCCGTCGCGCACTACATCGTCCGCCTGGTGATGGCGACCCGCGAGCCGTGGGAGTACGGGGTGCAGGCCATCGCCCCACTGCTGGACTACGGCATCGGCCCTCGCGGTTCGTTGGGTCTGCTTGCCGCAAGTCGGGCGCTCGCGGTGGTGCGCGGTCGCGACTACGTGCTGCCGTCGGACGTCGCCGACATCGCCCCTGACGTGCTCGCGCACCGGTTGGTGCTCACCTTCGACGCCGTCGCCGACGGCGTCGACCCGCGCGACGTCGTGCGTCAGGTCCTCGACGGCGTCGCCCCACCCCAGATCGCCCCGAAGACCACCGACCTCGCCGAGGTCGCGTCGTGACGTCGCATCCGCTGCGCGCACTCGACCTCGGTGTCCGCAGGCGCATCGACGGCCTGGTGCCCGGCGACCACGAGGGCATTCGCCTCGGTGTGGGCAGCGAGCGCGAGGAGGTGGTCCGCTACCAGCCCGGCGACGACGTCCGCCGCATCGACTGGAACATCACGGCCCGCTCGTCCGACGTCCACGTCTGGCGGCCGCACGCCGACACCCAGCTGGACACCTGGGTGCTGCTCGACGTGTCGCCGAGCATGGCGTTCGGCACCGTCGACTCCGAGAAGCGCGACCTGGCCGGTCAGCTCGTGTGGGCGGTCGGGCTGCTGACCGACGCACCCGGCAACCGGCTGGCGCTGGTGACGTTCGGTCCCGAGGGACTGTGTTGGCACCGCCCAGGGCGCGCCCGGATGGCGGGCCATCAGGCGGTCAAGCTCCTGACCGCTCACGACCACCGCCAGGGCATGGGCGGACCAACGCTGGCAGCGGCCTTGGCGGCGTTCGGTTCCCGCCGCGACAGGCCGGGGTTGCGGGTCGTCGTCTCCGACTTCCTCGACCCCGAGGGCGCGCATCGGGCACCGTTCGACTGGCAGCTGCCGCTGCGACGGCTTGCCGCCCGCCACGACGTGATCGCGGTCGAGGTCGTCGACCCCCGTGAACTGGAGTTGCCCGACGTCGGGTCGGTGGTGCTGGTGGACCCCGAATCGGGGCGCCAGCGCGAGCTGTGGACGTCCGACCGCGACGTCCGCAGGCGCTACGCCGACGCGGCGGCCGCGCATCGCCGTGACGTCGCGACTGCCATCCGGTCCTGCGGCGCCGAGCACCTCCCGGTGAGCACGGGCGAGGACTGGGTGCGCAGCCTGGCCCGCTTCGTGCGTGGCCGCCAGCGCATGCGCAGGACCAGCCGGCGGGTGGGCACGCGATGACATTCCTCTATCCGATGGGCCTCCTGCTGCTGGTCCCCGTAGCGGTGCTCGCCGTCTCCTACCTCGCGGCGCTGCGGCGCAGGCAGCGCTATGCCGTCCGATACGCGGCGTTGCCGTTGCTGGACAAGGTGATTCCGGAGCGGCCGCGGTGGCGGCGACACGTGCCCGCCGCGCTCTTGCTGGCCACCCTCGGCCTGATCGGGCTGGCCGTCGCGCGCCCCGAGATGCCCGTCCGCGTGCCGTACGAGCGGGCCACCATCATCGTCGCGATCGACACCTCGGAGTCCATGCAGGCCCGAGACGTCAGCCCGGACCGGCTCACCGCGGCCGTGTCCGCGGCGGGCGACTTCATCGATCAACTGCCGGAGCGGTTCAACGTGGGCGTCGTGACGTTTGCGGGCTCGACCGTCGTCGTGCACTCACCTGGCACCGACCACGCCGCCGCAAGGGCCAGCCTGCAGTCCCTGTTCACCCAGTCCCGCACCGCGATCGGCGAGGGCGTCTTCACGGCGCTCGACCAGATAAGGACGGTGACCGGCGACGACGGGGAGGAGCTGCCCGCGCACGTGGTGTTGCTCTCCGACGGCAGCAATACCGCAGGGCGCAGCCTTGATTCGGCCGCAGCGGCTGCCGTCGCGGCAGGCGTGCCGGTGTCGACCATCGCCTACGGCACCGCGGACGGGGTGATGGACGCCGGCGGCTACCCGATCTCGGTGCCCGTCGACACCGAGACGTTGGCGCAGCTGGCCGACGACACGGGCGGCAACGCCTACACCGCGGCAAGCAGCGACGAACTGCAGGACGTGTACCGCGACATCGGGTCATCGATCGGGTGGCGCACCGAGCTGCGGGAAGTCACCCCCTTCGTCGCCGCCATTGCGTTGGCCTGCGGACTGGTGGCCGCCGGTCTTTCGCTGCGATGGTTCTCCCGCCTCGTCTAGGAGTTCAGATGACCGAAAGCCACCTCGGACGCCCGGCAGGGCCCGACTTCGTTGCACCCCAGGGGTTTCCACCACCGAGACCCGAGGCGCCGCCGATTCCGACGAGGATCCGCAGTGCCGACCCACCGACGGGCGGGACCGCAGCGATTCCCGTCGCACCGGCGGCGCACCCGGCGCGGGCGGGCACGGCACGGATCGCTGCGCTGGTGGTCGCCTGCCTGGTCGCGGGGGGAGCGGCGGGGACCGGGGCCGCCATGGTGATGGGGGCCGCGCAAGCTCCTACGACGATTCGCCAAAGCCAACCCGCCAGCGGCCTCGGTACGGTCCCCGATCCGCAAACCGCTGCCGCGGCGCTGCTGCCCAGCGTGGTCCAAGTCACCGCGGGCAACAGCAGCGGCTCCGGATTCGCGATCGACGACGTCGGCCATGTCATGACCAATAATCATGTCGTGGAGGGATTCTCGCGAGTGGCGGTACGGATGAGCGACGGACGCCAGGTTGCGGCACGCGTCGTCGGCACCGATCCGACCGCAGACGTCGCGGTGCTTGAGGTGGCAGGGGCTCCGCCGCCCGCCGCCGCACTCGGTGTCAGCTCTGCCGTGCGGATCGGGCAGCCGGTGATCGCGGTCGGTGCTCCGCTCGGGCTCACCAGCACCGTGACCGCCGGGATCATCAGCGCCGTCGACCGTCAGGCGCGATTGCGCTCGGGCCCGGCGTACGAGCAGCAGATGGTGCAGACCGACGCGTCCATCAACTCGGGCAATTCCGGTGGGCCGCTGGCCAATCTGCAGGGACAGGTCGTCGGCATGAACACCGCCATCGCCACGGTCGGTGGCCCAGAAGCTGGCAACATCGGGATTGGTTTCGCCGTGCCCATCGACAGGGCGGCCGCCGTCGCACGACAGCTCATCGAGGGTGACTGACGCGTTACGGTCGCCGTTCGCTCGCCATCGCGAGGGCCCGCACCACGCTGTGCTTGCCGAGCTCGACCTTGAAACCGTTCTGGCTCAACGGTTCTGCACCCGACATGGCGATCTCGGCGGCCCGTCGGAACGTTTCCGTCGTTGGTGGCGCGCCGATCAGGCTCCGTTCGGCCGCACCGACGCGCCACGGCGTGGCGGCGACCCCACCCATCGCGATACCCGCCGCGTGGATCGTGCCGTCGTCGATGCGCAACCCCGCCGCGACCGACACCAGTGCGAAGGCGTAGCTGTGCCGATCGCGAACCTTCAGATACCAGGAATGCTTCGCAAATGGTGACGGCGGCAGTTCGATGCCGACGACGAGCTCCGCGGGTCGCAGCGTGTTGTCGCGCTCGGGCTCGTCGCCGGGTAGCCGGAAGAACTCCCCGATCGGGACGACGCGCCCACCGTCGGGTCCCCGCACGTGGACCACGGCGTCGAGGACGGCGAGCGCGACGGCCATGTCGGACGGGTGGATGGCCGCGCACGCGTCGCTGGCACCGAAGATGGCGTGCTCGCGGTTGAAGCCTTCCCGCGCCGCGCATCCCGACCCCGGGGTGCGCTTGTTGCACTGCGCGAAGGCGGCTTCCATGAAGTATGGACAACGGGTGCGCTGCAACAGGTTTCCGCCCGCGGTGGCCATGTTCCGCAACTGGGTGGTGGCACCGGACAGGATGGCGTGGGACAGCACGGGGTACTGCGATCGGATCAACGGGTGGTTGGCGATCGCGCTGTTGGTGACGCCGGATTCGATCAGCACTCCGCCCGAGGACGTGGCCGACACGTTGCGCAGGCCGAGCCTGCGGACGTCGACCAGCATCGGTGGCGCCTCGACGCCGCCCTTCATCAAGTCGAGGAGGTTGGTGCCGCCTGCGTAGTACTTGCCACCGGTCGCGGCGACCCGCTCGATGGCATCCTCGACGGTGGTCGCGTGCGCGAACTCGAAGGTCTTCATCGGTCGCGGCCCCCCGCCACGGTGGCGATCGCGTCGACGATGTTGGCGTAGGCACCACACCGGCAGACGTTGCCCGCCATCCGCTCGCGGATCTCGTCGTCGGTCAGGATCGCGGGGCCGTTGCAGACCGTCTCCCGGCCCGCATCGAACGAGGCCGTCGACAGGTCGCCGCGGGCATGCTCGCGCAATAGCGCGTGCGCCGAGGAGATCTGGCCGGACGTGCAGTAGCCGCACTGGAAGCCGTCGCAGTCGACGAAGGCCTCTTGCAGGGGATGCAGGTCGACGCCGTCGGGGTCCTGCGCGATCCCCTCGATCGTCCGCACGTCACACCCGTCGATGGACGCGGCCAACGTCAAGCAACTGACCACGCGCTCGTCGTCCACGGCGACGGTGCAGGCGCCACACAGGCCGTGGTCGCACCCCTTCTTGGTGCCCGTCAGGTGCAGTCGTTCGCGGAGCAGGTCCAGCAGGGTCGCGCGGACGTCCGCCGTCAGGGTGTGCGACGTGCCGTTGATGCGGAGGGTGACTTCGCGCTCGTTCATGGCTCGTCCCCGAAGGGTTTCATCACGTGCTCCAGGGTGATCGGCAAGTCCCGCAGGCGTTTTCCCGTGGCATGAAAGATGGCGTTGGCGATGGCCGCAGGCACGCCGCACGTGCCGATCTCACCGATGCCCCGCACGCCGATGGGATCGAGGCCGAAGTCGGGGACGTCGACGAAGCTGATGTCGAACTCTGGGCGGTCCGCATGGGTGGGCAGGTAGTACTCCCCGATGAGCTGAGCCGTGTTGGCGTCGTAGGGCACCTGCTCGAGCAGCGCCATGCCGAGGCCGAACGTGATCCCGCCCATCACCTGGTTGCGCGCCAGCTTGGGATTGAGCACCCGTCCGCAGTCCAGCACCGCCACCCAGCGCACGACGCTCACCCGACCGATCTCCTCGTCGACCTCGACTTCGCAGAAGTGGGCCCCGAACGATTGCGACACCGGACCGCCGTCCGCGGCGCCGTCGCTGGTGACGGTGAAGCTCAGCGTTTCGACGTGGCGGGGGGCGAAGCCACCAACGGCGTCCAACCGCCTGCGCCATTCGGCGGCCGCCTGATGGACCGCCGAGCCGACGGTCGCCGTGGTCTGCGACGCGCCGCTGTAGGGTGCGTCGGGAAACCGCGAGTCCCCCGAGCTGAAGGTCACCTGATCGATCGGCAGACCCGCCGCCTCCGCGGCGACCTGCGTCATCACGGTGCGCACACCGTTGCCGACTTCGTGAGTGGCCGAGGCGAATTCGACGTGGCCGCTGACCGAGGTCGTGACGCGGCAACTGGCGGGCATGCGCCGACCCGGATAGGTGGCCGTCGCCATGCCCCACCCGATTTGGACGCCGCCGCGACGCAACGACCGCGTCGCCATCGGCCGGTCCTGCCAGCCGAAGCGCTCGGCGCCCTGCTGATAGCACTCCCGCAGGTGCTTGCCGGACCACGGCCTGCCGCTGGCCTGGTCGAACTCGGCGTCGTTGCGCATCCGCAGTTCCAGCGGGTCGATGTTCGCCGCGTACGCCAGTTCGTCCATCGCGACCTCGAGGGCGAACAAGCCGGGGGCCTCCCCGGGTCCGCGCATGAAACACGGTGTGGGAGCGTTGATCCTGCCTACGGTGTGGGAGACCATGAGCCGCGGCGAGGAGTAAAGGAACCGCGCGGAGAGCCCGGTCGGCTCGCAGAAGTGCGCCACGGTGGACGTCTCCGTGAGCGTGTGCTGCTCGGTGCTGAGGATGCGCCCGTCGGCATCTGCCACCAGGGACAGCTGCTGTTCGGTACGCGGCCGGTGTCCGGTGGACGAGAACATCTGGTCGCGGGTCAGCACCAGCTTGACGGGGCGCCCAGCCTCGCGGGCCGCGACGGCGCACAGGGCGACGTGCATCCACAGAAAGCTCTTCGACCCGAACGCACCTCCCACCAGGGGCGAGACGATGCGCACCTTCTCTTCGGGGATGTCGAGGTAGGCGGCCAGAGCCGTGCGTTCCCCGGTGATCCAGCGGGTGGTGTCGTGCACGGTGAGGACGTCGCCGTCCCACTGCGCGATCGTCGACGCCAGCTCGATCGGATAGTGCGCGTTGATCGGCGTCGTGTAGCTGGCCGCGACCTTGACCACTCCGGCGGGCTCCAGCTCCGGTCCGCGGCGGTCCTGCAACTTCTCCTCGTCGAGCTTCACGAAGTGGTCCGGCTGGTAGGCGCCGTGGCGGATCCGACCGTCCTGCTCGTCGGGGGCGACGGGCCGCTCCACGACCGCCCGCGCGGACAGCATCGGCTCCGACCGCTCGTAGTCGAGCTCGAAGAGCGACGCCGCGTAAACGGCGTTCTCCAACGTATCGGCCACCACCATCGCCATGTGCTGACCCACGTGTTGGACGGTGAGATCCGACAGCGGCGGCCTGCGCTCCAACGGCAGGTCCCAACTCATGTCGACCGGCGGTGGCTGCAGGGGCGGACAGTTCAGGGGCGTGAGGACGAGCACCACCCCAGGGACGGCAAGGGCCCGGTCGGTGCTGGTCTCCAACGACTCGCGCGTGACGCGGCCGTGCGGGATCTCCGACTGCACTAGCACCGCGTGAGTCACACCCGGCACGACGGTGTCGGCCGCGTACGTGGCGCGTCCGGTCACCTTGTCGCGGCCCTCGACGCGGTTGACCGGCAGGCCCACCTGCCCACCCGTCGTCGTCACCCCACTGGTCATACGCGCCATCCTGCGCCACGGACGGTCTCCCGTCACCGCGAGTCGCCATAGATGCCCGTCAGCCATCGCGAGATGATCGACGGACCAACCAAAATACGGCTGCCCGACCGCTACAGACGAGCAGACTGAGCCACGGGACGAGAACTGGACACGAAGGGGTGCTGTACATGGACGGTCGGTATGCGGTTCTCGGAGCGACGGGTGCGCAGGGCGGCGCGGTCGTCGCGGCGTTGGCCGACGCGGGCGCAGCAGTGCGCGGGATCACCAGAAGCGTGGAATCGCGGCGCGCTCGCGAACTCGCCGACGCGGGCGTCGAGGTCGTCGCCGCGGATCTCTCCGACGCCGGCTCGGTGGCCAAGGCGTTCGAGGGTGTCGACGGCGCCTTCGCCCTGACGACGCCCTTCGAGGATGGCCCCGACGCGGAACTGGGGCAGGGCGCGACGATCATCGCCGCGGCCCAAAGGGCCGAACTCCCGCATCTCGTCTTCTCCTCGGTGTCCGACGCCGACAAGCACACCGGGATTCCCCACTTCGACAGCAAGGCCCGCGTCGAGCAGGCGCTCGCCGAGTCCGGCCTGTCGTACACGATCGTCGGTCCCACGTATTTCTACGACAACCTGCTCGGGGGCATCGACGACGTGCGGGCCGGGCGCCTGGAGCTACCGATCCCCGCCGATCGCGCGCTGCAGCAGTTGTCGCGACGTGACCTCGGCCGATTCGCGGCGTTGATCCTTGCCGACCCGACGCCGTTTCACCGCCTTCGCGTGGACATCGCATCCGACGCTCCGACTCCCACCGAGATGGCCGCCGTACTCGCCGACGTCCTGGGCCGACCCATCGAGGTGATCAGCACGCACGCCGAGGACATCGAGTCCGCCGACATGCGCGCCATGTTCGGCTTCCTGTCGACGACCGGGTACAGCGCCGACCTCGCCGGGCTGCGCGCGCAGTACCCGGGCGTCGGGTGGCAGTCGTTTCGGGACTGGGCAGGAGAAGTGCTGGGTCCGTAGTCGGACGCCCAGTGCAGTGTCTAGGCTCGGATCGTGACCGAACTCAGTCGCACGACCGCGGAACTGATCGTCGAATGTTTGGAGAACGAAGGCGTCACGCACGTCTTCGGGATCCCCGGCGAGGAGAACATTCGCCTGGTCGACGCGCTTTCGCGCTCGTCGATCGAGTACGTCCTCACCCGCCACGAACAGGGCGCCTCCTTCATGGCCGAGGTCTATGGCCGGCTGACCGGCAAGGCGGGCGTCTGCTCGGCGACCCTGGGACCGGGCGCCATCAACCTGCTGCTCGGCGTCGCCGATGCCACCACCAATTCGACTCCGGTACTTGCCCTCTCGGCCCAGGTGGGGATGAAGCGCTCGTACAAGGAGTCACACCAGAGCGTCGACCTGGTCTCGATGTTCGCCCCGGTGACGAAGTGGTCGGCGTTGGTCTCCTCCCCCGGTGCGGTTCCGGAGATGGTGCGCAAGGCGTTCAAGCTGGCACAGACCGAACGTCCTGGCGCGGTGTATCTCGCCGTCCCGGAGGACGTGGAGTCGGCCGACGCGCCTGAGGCGTTGGTTCCGTTGCGCGTCAACGTTCCTCGGCCCGACGATCCGTCGGCCGCGCAGGTGGCCCGTGCCGCGGAGATCCTGAGTTCGGCGCGCAATCCGGTGCTCTTGGCCGGGCACGGCGCTGCGCGGGCCGAGGCGTCCGACGCGGTGCGTCGGTTCGCCGAGATGCTCGGCATGCCGGTCGCCACCACGTTCCACGGCAAGGGAATCCTGCCCGACGACCACCCGCTGGCGCTCGGCGCGGTGGGCTTCATGCGCCACGACTACGTCAACTTCGGGTTCGACCAGGCCGACGCGATCGTCGCCGTGGGCTACGAGCTGCAGGAGTTCGACCCGGTCCGCATCAACCCACGCGGTGACACCCCGATCATCCACATCCACCGTTTCCCCGCAGAGGTGGACGTCCACTACGACGTGGCGGTGGGGTTGCACGCCGACATCGGCCGCTGCCTCGACGCCCTTGCCGCCGCGGTGAACCGGGCCGAACCGTTCGGCTCGGGTCACGAACGCATCCGCGGGCTGCTGTCCGACGAGCTCGAGCGTGGTCGCGCCGACGACCGGTTCCCGCTGACTCCGGCTCGTATCGTCGCCGATACGCGGGAGGCGTTGGCGCGCAACGACATCGCGCTCGTCGACACCGGCGCATTGAAGATGTGGATGGCGCGGCTCTATCCGACCTATGAACCCAACACGTGCCTGATCTCCAACGGCCTTTCGACCATGGCGTGGACACTGCCCGGCGCGATCGCGGCCAAGATCGCGCGTCCCGACGCCAAGGTGCTGGTCGCCACCGGCGACGGATCGTTTCTGATGAACTCGCAGGAGATCGAGACGGCACTGCGGCTCGGCACGCCTGCGGTGATCCTCATCTGGGTAGACGACGCCTACGGACTGATCAGCTGGAAGATGGACCTGGAGATCGGCCACAACGTCGACACCCGCTTTACCAACCCCGACTTCGTCGCCTACGCCGAGAGTTTCGGCGCTACGGGATACCGCATCTCGTCGGCCGATGAGTTGCTTCCGACGCTGCGCGAGGCGTTGGCCGCCGACACCGTCAGCGTGATCGCCTGCCCCGTCG
>NZ_JBEVLO010000370.1:0-9432 GCF_040509115.1 Mycobacterium sp.
TCGCCCGAGCCTGCGGGTAGGCCGCTCGAGGCACCCGGCGACGGTGTGTCCAGATGGATGGTCGCCACCGCGCGTCTCCGGTCACCGGTGACGCACGGGACAGAATCCGGCTTACAGGCCAACTCGTCCGCCCCGCCGGGTCACCCGGCGGCGCGCACCGCCTTCTTCAACTCCTTCAACGCCGCACCGAGTCGCTCCTCGGAGCGTCGGGCCAACTCGTCCTCCAGCTGATAGAGCAAGCCGTAGGTGAAGGTGTCCTCACCCGCCGCGTGTGCCGCAGCCGCCTCGCGGGACAGGTGGGTGCGGCTGACCACGCTGTCCTGGTGATCACCGAGCAGCGTTTGGATGGTCTTGGCCCCGTTGGCGACCTTGGCCGCCCCGGTGGCTGCGGCGGTGTACCGAAGCTGCTTGGCGCGCTTGCGGATCCGGTGCAGGGCCTCGTCCTTCTGCTCGGCCGAGACGTCGGTGGACTCCTTGGCCGCCTGGGCCGCCTTGGACGACTTGCGCACCTTCCGGTAGGCCGAGGAAACCGTCGTCTGCTTGGCGGGTTCGCCACTGGCCGACACCGAAGGCTCGGCCGTCTTGAGTGCGTCCAGCGCGTCGAGCAGCCGGAAGTAGCGGTCAGATCGCATCGCCGTCCACGACCGTCGCAACCCCGCCTGATACCGCAGCTTGGCGCCGTCGACGAGGCGCTGGCGGACCGGTCCGCGGACCAGCGCGGCAGGCAGCTCGTCCAACGACCGCTCATAGCGTTCGGCGAGCACCTCGGCGTCGCGCGCCACGCCGAGAACCCCGGCCAGTTCCTTGAGCTCGTCGAGGATCGGCGAATCCTCGGCCAGGCCGAACGATTCCTCCGAGCCCTTCACCAGGCTGCGGATCTTGCGGGTCACCACCCGCATCTGATGCACCGAGTCCCACACGTCCGCGCGGACCGCCCGGTCCCACACCAGAAGTTCCTCGATCTGCTCGGCGACCGCGCGGTGCACCGGATCCGCCGACCGTGGCGCAGGCTTCGCCGCGGCGGTGTTCAACACCCGCGCCAGCTTGGAGCCGTGGCCGGCAGGCTCGGCGCCCGCGTCGAACAGGCGATTGGACAGCCGGTCCAGAAGGTGAGTGCAGAACTCGGCGTCGCGGTCGTTCTCGATGCCTTCGGCGAGCTCGAGCTCCCACTCCCGCCACTCCTGGGGCTCACCGCCGGTCGCCGACGCGGTGACGGTGTCGTCGCAGAACTCGGCGATGGCAACGCCGTCGTGTCCGTACAGCACGTCGATCGTGCGGCTGGTGGAGATCCGCGCGACCTCGGCCAGCGGGCGGTCCCGCACGATCGCGAGCACGACGTCGCGCAGCTGCTCGGGAACGACGTCATCCGGACTGCCCGCCTCGCCGAGCGGGGTGCGGACCTCGGTCCTGGCATCCGCGCCTGCGGGCAGCTTCAGATGCCACCCGGCGTCGGTTCCGCCGGTGCGACGACGCAACGTCACCCGGTGTGCGGCGAGGTCGTGATTCGGCGTGTCGAAGTACACCGCGTCGAGCTGCTGGACCGGTGATCGCCGAACGCTGGCGACCGACGACAACCCCTCGAACGATGGCGAGACCGAGCCCTCGACCACCGCGAACTTGCGTTCGACCTCCGTGTGACGGGACGGGGTGGACTTGTCAGATGGCATTTTCACCTTCAGATCGGAAGCGGGCGCTGTCGAAATTCGTGAACAGGTTGCCACATTCAGGTGAACAGACGGCGGCGCGAGCCTCGGCCAGGGTTTCTGCTGGTGCGATAACGTCTCGCGATGACCGATTTCGAGACGCTGAAGTTCACGCAGGCCGCCTCCGTCGTCAACATCGTCCTCGACCGGCCCGAGGCCGCGAACGGCATGAACGACACCCTGGCTCGGGAGCTCGCCGAGGCCGCGGCGCTGTGCGACACAGAAGCCACCAAGGTGGTCACCATCACCGGGGCAGGCAAGTTCTTTTCCGCGGGAGGAGATCTCAAGGCCATGGCCGCCGCATCGGATCCCGGGGCCTACGTCAAGGGCATCGCCGACGACCTGCACCGCGCGCTGTCGACGTTCGCGCGGATGGACGCCGTGCTCATCACCGCGGTCAACGGAGTCGCCGCCGGCGCCGGCTTTCCACTCGGGGTGTCCGGCGACCTGGTGCTGGCCGCGGAGTCCGCGACGTTCACCATGGCCTACACGAAGGTGGGGCTGAGCCCGGACGGCGGTTCGTCCTACCTGCTGCCGCGTCTCGTGGGTCTGCGCAGGACGCAGGAGTTGATGATCACCAACCGGGTGCTCTCGGCCGAGGAGGCTTCGAGGTGGGGCCTGGTCACCTCCGTCGTGCCCGACGAGGAGCTGCCCGCCGAGCTCGATGCGCTTGCCACTCGAATCGCCTCTGGCGCAAGGCACTCCAACTCGGTAGTGAAGAAGCTGTTGCTCACGACCTACGCCGCGGGGTACGAAGAACAGATGGAACACGAGGCCAGATTGATCGCGGCCAGCGTCACCTCTGCGGACGGCGCGGAGGGCATCGCGGCGTTCATCGCCAAGCGCAAGCCCGAATTCCGCTAACTACTGCCCCGAAGTCCGCTCACCGTCAAAAGGAGTGCTCGTCGGCGGGGAACACTCCCGTGGCTACCTCGTTGGCGTATTGCGTTGCCGCACGGCGCAATTCGCCGCCAACATCACCGAAGCGCTTGACGAACCTTGCGGTCTTGCCTGCCGTCATGCCCGCCATGTCCTGCCACACCAGCACCTGTGCATCGCAGTTCGGGCCCGCGCCGATGCCGACCGTCGGAATGGTCAACTTGCCAGTGATCTGAGTGGCCAACTCGGCGGGCACCATCTCCAGCACCACGGCGATCGCACCCGCCTCGGCCACCGCGATGGCGTCGTGAACGGTCTGCTCGGCGGCGTCGCCCCTACCCTGGACGCGGAAACCGCCGAGCCCGTTGACGCTCTGCGGAGTGAAACCGATGTGCGCCACGACCGGAATGCCTGCCTGGGTCAGCGTCGCGATCTGCTCGGCGACGCGCTCACCGCCCTCCAGTTTCACGGCGGCCGCACCCGTTTCCTTCATGAACCGCGTCGCCGTCGCCAGCGCCTGCTGCGGGCCCGCCTCATAGCTGCCGAACGGCAGGTCCGCCACGACCAGGGCGTGGGGTGCGCCGCGCACCACGCCGCGGACCAGGGGAATCAGCTCGTCGGCCGTCACCGGCACCGTGGTGTCGTATCCGTAGACCACGTTGGCCGCGGAGTCACCCACCAGCAACACCGGGATCTCGGCGTCGTCGAAGATGCGGGCCGTGGAGTAGTCGTAGGCCGTCAACATGGACCACTTGTGGCCCTCGGCCTTCCATTTCTGCAAGTGATGCGTGCGCACTTTGGTCCGCGGAGCTTGCGGAGCGGCCGATCCGGCCGGAGTGCGCGGCTGTGAATCGTTGGCAGCACCATAGACAGTCTGCTCAGACATCGTTGTCCTCAAATCTCGCCGGTTCGTTCCTCGAGGCCCATCTGGGTCCCCGGGTCGTGACATTGGCAAGTGTGCCACCGCAGCGCGTGAAGGTGAACGTCTGGTGAAGTGCAGTTCCTCACACCCCGGCACGTGACGCGCCTAACATCGGCGACATGCAAAGGCTCAGCGGGCTCGACGCCAGCTTTCTGTACCTCGAAACCGCGGCTCAGCCGCTGCACGTGTGCTCCATCCTCGAGATCGACACCTCCACGATCCCCGGCGGGTACTCCTTCGAGCGCATGCGCGATGCTCTGAGCCTGCGGATCAAGGCGATGCCGGAGTTCCGGGAGAAGCTCGGCGACAACCGATTCAACCTCGACCATCCGGTGTGGGTCGAGGACGAGGACTTCGACGTCGACCGCCACCTGCACCGCATCGGCCTGCCCGCCCCAGGCGGACGCGTCGAACTCGGCGAGATCTGCGGCCACATCGCCTCTTTGACGCTGGACCGCAGCCGCCCTCTGTGGGAGATGTGGCTGATCGAGAACGTCGCGGGCACGGATGCGCACAACGGTGGCAGGCTCGCCGTGCTGACCAAGGTGCACCATTCCGGCGTCGACGGCGTCACCGGTGCGAACCTGATGTCACAGCTGTGCACCACCGAACCCGATGCGCCGCCACCGGATCCCGTCGCGGGCGTCGGCGGCGGCTCGGACCTGGAGATCGCGATCAGCGGCGCGATCAAGTACGCCACCCGCCCCCTCAAGCTGATGAACGTGCTCCCATCCACGTTGTCCACGGTGCTGGACACCGTCAGGCGCGCACGCAGCGGCATGACCATGGCAGCCCCGTTCGCCGCCCCCAAGACCAGGTTCAACGACACCGTCACCGGACACCGCAACGTCGCGTTCGCCCAACTGGACCTCGAAGACATCAAGACGGTCAAGAACCACTTCGGCGTCAAGGTCAACGACGTGGTGATGGCGTTGGTCGCCGGAGTGCTGCGCCGCTACCTGCTGGACCGCGACGAGCTACCGGACAACACCCTGGTCGCCATGGTCCCGGTGTCCGTCCACGACAAGTCGGACAGGCCGGGCCGCAACCAGGTGTCAGGAATGTTCTGCAACCTGCAGACCGACATCGACGATCCAGGGGAGCGGCTCAAGGCCATCGCCGACGCGAATTCCGTTGGCAAGCAACACAGTGCGGCGATCGGTGCAACCCTGCTGCAGGACTGGTCACAGTTCGCCGCCCCCGCCGTGTTCGGCGTCGCCATGCGCGTCTACGCATCCAGTCGGCTGACGAGCGCGCTACCCGTTCACAACCTCGTCGTCTCCAACGTGCCAGGTCCCCAGATCCCGCTGTACTTCCTGGGCGCGCAGGTGAGGGCGATGTATCCGCTCGGACCGATCTTCCACGGCTCGGGGCTCAACATCACCGTGATGTCGCTGAGCGGGACGCTCGACGTCGGTCTCATCTCCTGCCCCGAGCTGCTGCCCGACCTGTGGGACATGGCCGACGACTTCGCTGTCGCTCTGGAAGAGTTGCTTGCCGTCACCGGGTGACCCGCCAGATCACCGGTGATCGCCGGTGCTCTCTGCGCGAGCGGACTCACCCACGCGAACAGGGGTTGGCCAGCGGCTACAGGTGCTCATGGCAGCATTGGCACCCATGAACCTCAGACGCGGGATCCTCGCGGCCGTCTTCGTGTCACTGCTGGTGGCGGGCTGCAGCACCGTGGTCGAGGGACGCGGTGTGGTCGCGGTGCCGAGGCCAGGAACGCCGATCGACTGGGCGCTGTGCAAGACCGGATCGTCGGACGTGCAGATCCCCGCCGACGCCGAGTGCGGTCTGCTGTCGGTGCCGGTCGATTACGCGAAGCCCGACGGTGAGGTCGCGCAGCTCGCGATGATCCGGTTCAAGGCCACCGGGCAGAAGATCGGTTCCCTCATCGTCAACCCGGGCGGTCCTGGCGAATCGGGCGTCGAGGGTGCGGCGTCGATGATCCCCGTACTACCCGAATCGATCAGGCAGCACTTCGATCTGGTCGGCTTCGATCCCCGCGGCGTCGCGAACTCCAGCCCCGCGGTGTGGTGCAACTCCGACGCGGACAACGACCGGACCCGGGCCGACCCGACCGTCGAGTACACCCCCGAAGGCGTCGCTCACATCGAAGCCCAGACCAAGGAATTCGTCGACCGCTGCGTGGAGAAGTCGGGGAAGGAATTCCTCGCCAACGTCGGAACGGCAAGCGTCGTACAGGATCTCGACGCGATACGGGCTGCCCTTGGCGACGAGAAGCTGACCTACCTCGGCTACTCATACGGCACCAGGATCGGCGCCCTCTACGCCGAGAAGTACCCGCAGAACGTTCGGGCGATGATCCTCGACGGCGCCATCGACCCCAACGCGGACCCGATCGAGGCCGACCTTCGGCAGGCCGCGGCATTCCAGACCGCCTTCAACGACTACGCCGCGGACTGTGCCAAACAGCCGGACTGCCCGCTGGGCACCGACCCCACCAAGGCCGTCGACGTCTACAAGAGCCTGGTAGAACCACTGGTCAAGAACCCGGCCAGGACCCAGGATCCGCGTGGGCTGAGCTACAGCGACGCCATCGTCGGCACCATCCTGCCGCTGTACTCGCCCAATTACTGGCACCTCCTGACCCAGGGGCTCACCCAGCTGAAGGGCGGCTCGGGCGACGGGATGCTGAAACTTGCCGACCTGTACATGGGGCGCGACGGGAGCGGCCACTACGACAACTCCACCGACGTTCGGGTGGCGGTCAACTGCGTCGACAAGCCGCCGATCACGGATCGCAACAGCGTGATCGAGTCCGATCGTCGCTCCCGCGAGATCGCCCCGTTCCTCAGCTATGGACAGTTCACCGGCGACGCCCCACTCAGCACGTGCGCGTTCTGGCCGGTGGCCCCGACCACCACGCCGCACGAGATCTCCGTGACCGGGCTGCCTCCGCTGCTGGTGGTGTCGACGACCAACGACCCGGCGACGCCGTACCAGGCCGGCGTCGACCTGGCCAAGCAACTCGGCGGAACGTTGCTGACGTTCGACGGAACCCAACACACCGTGGTGTTCCAGGGCAACGCCTGCGTCGACGCGATCGCCGCCAAATACCTCGTCGACGTGGTGGTGCCCCCACCGGACTCCCGCTGCTGAGCGCCGACGCGCTCGGCAGGGGTCAGGTCACCGTCGGATCACCGTCTGGTTGCCGTGCCGTCACCGCCTGCGCCACGACCCTGACTCGACGCCCGTTGCGTGCGAGCATGTTCGCCATGTGGTTGGTGGGCAGGCTGATCGCGGCACTGCTCGCGCTTCTGACGACGTCGCCGTTCGTCAGCCCGACCGCGTGGGCGGCGCCGGAGGGCGGATCGACCCAGACCTACGGTCAGCCGCCGGTGTGGGGGAGCTGTTCGACCTTCATCGCCGCCGCCGACGTGGTCCCCACCGCGCAGTGCGGAACGGTGTCGGTACCCGTTGACTACGCGAAACCCGATGGGGCGCAAGCGCAACTAGCCGTCATCAAGGTACCCGCCACCGGCGACCGCATCGGGGTGCTGATGATCAACCCCGGTGGCCCCGGAGCGTCCGCCGTCGACACCGTCGCGGGCATGGCACTGAGCCTCCAAGGCACCGACATCACTCGCCGATTCGATCTGGTCGGGTTCGACCCGCGCGGCGTCGGGCACTCCACGCCGCAGATCCGCTGCCGCAGCGACGCCGAGTTCGACGCGTTCCGGCGCGAGCCCTTGACCGACTACAGCCCGGCGGGCGTGGCCCACATCGAACAGGTCTACGCGCGGCTCGCTCAGGGTTGCATCGACCACACCGGGCAGGAGTTCCTCGCCGGAGTCGGCACCGCCTCCGGCGTCACGGACATGGACGTCGTGCGAGCCGCCTTGGGGGAGAACCAGATCAACTATCTGGGCTACTCGTACGGCACCGAACTGGGAGCCAGGTACGCCGAACGGTACGGCGACCGCGTCCGCGCCATGGTGCTCGACGGCGCCGTCGACCCGAGCTCCGATCCTCTCGCCGACACCGTGCAGCAGCTGGCAGGGTTCCAAGCGGCGTTCGACGACTACGCGGCCGACTGCGCGCGGTCGACCGACTGCCCGCTTGGCCAGGACCCGACTCAGTTCGTCACGCGCTATCACCAACTCGTCGACCCGTTGGTGCAGCAGCCGGGGTGGACGTCGGATCCCCGCGGTCTCAGCTACCAGGACGCCATCACCGGCACCGCGGACGCGCTGTACACGCAGCGGTACTGGCCGTTCCTCACCAGCGGACTGCTGGGACTGCAGCGTGGCACCGACGCAGGCGATCTGCTGCTGCTCGCCGACGACTATCAGAAGCGGGACGCCAGCGGTCACTACGCGAATCAGCAGGATGCGTTCACCGCCATCCGTTGCGTCGACGCGCCGTATCCGACCGACCCCGCGGTGTGGGCAGAGAACGACAGGCGAGCCAGGCAAGCCGCTCCGTTCATGGCATACGGCGGCTTCACCGGGTTTGCTCCGAGGGACGTGTGTGCGATGTGGCCGGTCCCCCCGACGTCGGCTCCCCACCCCGCGACGTCGCCAGGGCCCGGCAAGGTGGTCGTCGTCTCGACCACCCACGACCCGGCCACGCCCTATCAAGCGGGTGTCGAGCTGGCGCGGCAACTGGACGCGTCGCTCATCACCTTCGAAGGAACTCAGCACACCGTCGTGTTCAACGGCAACGCCTGTGTGGACCCCGCGGTGACCGCCTTTCTGGTCGACTCCGTGCGACCACCGGCCAATCTGCAGTGTTAGCACCAGGCGTGTAACACGGAATTAACAGCCGATGCCTACGCTTCGCACATGGATCGGCAGAAGGAATTCGTCCTCCGGACGCTCGAGGAGAGGGACATCCGGTTCGTCCGGCTGTGGTTCACCGACGTGCTCGGATACCTCAAGTCCGTCGCCATCGCGCCTGCCGAACTCGAGGGCGCCTTCGAGGAGGGCATCGGCTTCGACGGTTCGTCGATCGAAGGCTTTGCGCGCGTCTCCGAATCCGACACGGTTGCCCGGCCGGATCCGTCCACCTTCCAGGTGCTCCCGTGGACCACCAGCGGCGGCAAACAGCACTCCGCCCGGATGTTCTGCGACATCACGATGCCCGACGGATCACCGTCGTGGGCGGACTCGCGGCACGTCCTGCGCAGGCAGCTGGCCAAGGCCAGCGATCTCGGCTTCTCCTGCTACGTGCACCCGGAGATCGAGTTCTTCCTGTTGCAGCCCGGCCCGTACGACGGCACCGAACCCGTCCCCGCCGACAACGGTGGCTACTTCGACCAGGCCGTGCACGACTCGGCGCCCAACTTCCGCCGCCACGCGATCGACGCGCTGGAGTCGATGGGCATCTCGGTCGAATTCAGTCACCACGAGGGCGCACCCGGTCAGCAGGAGATCGACCTGCGCTACGCCGACGCGCTGTCCATGGCCGACAACGTCATGACGTTCCGCTACGTCGTCAAGGAGGTCGCCCTCAACGAGGGCGTCCGGGCGACGTTCATGCCCAAACCGTTCAGCGAGTACCCCGGCTCGGCGATGCACACCCACATGAGCCTGTTCGAGGGTGACACCAACGCCTTCCACACCTCCGACGACCCGCTCCAGCTGTCCAACGTCGGCAAGTCGTTCATCGCCGGAATCCTGGAGCACGCCAACGAGATCAGCGCCGTCACCAACCAGTGGGTGAACTCCTACAAGCGACTCGTCCACGGCGGCGAGGCGCCAACGGCAGCGTCCTGGGGGGCAGCCAACCGGTCCGCCCTGGTGCGGGTGCCGATGTACACACCGCGAAAGGCGTCCTCGCGGCGCATCGAGGTTCGCAGCCCCGACTCGGCCTGCAATCCGTACCTCGCCTTCGCCGTCCTCCTGGCAGCGGGCCTGCGCGGCGTCGAGAAGAACTACGTGCTCGGGCCGCAGGCCGAGG
>NZ_JBEVLO010000371.1:0-16248 GCF_040509115.1 Mycobacterium sp.
GGTGGCCGTCCTCGCGGAGGAGGAAACGTCCACGTCGTCGACGCGGACGACGCTGCTCGACGTCGTGGTCAGCCGACTGCAGGGACACGGCAGGCCCGCCCACGAGGTGTGGTTGCCCCCGTTGGAGGCCAGCCCCGCCGTGAACGCCCTGCTGCCCGACTCCAATTGGATCGACCCTCGAAACGTCAACGGACGCTTGCTGCTGCCCGTCGGCATCGTCGACCGACCCTACGACCAGCGGCGCGACGTCATGGTCCTCGACCTCGCCGGCGCGAAGGGGAACGTGGCCGTCGTCGGCGGCCCGCAGTCGGGCAAGTCCACCGCGCTACGCACTCTCATCATGGCCGCGGCCGCCACCCACACCCCGGAGCAGATTCAGTTCTACTGCCTGGACTTCGGCGGCGGCACGCTGGGCAGTCTGACCAACCTTCCACACGTCGGCAGCGTGGCCGGCCGGATGGATTCGGATCGCATCCGTCGCACCGTTGCCGAGGTGACCGGAATCCTGCGCGCGCGGGAGGAGCGCTTTCGCGAGTTGGGCATCGAGTCGATGCGCGACTTCCGCCAGCGGAAGGCCACCCTGGCCGCCATGCCGCCGGCGGAGGCGGCCCGAGACCCGTTGAGCGGCGACCACTTCGGTGACGTGGTGCTCGTCGTGGACGGATGGGCGACCATCAGGAGCGACTTCGACATGCTCGAATCTGCCCTGCAGGCCATCGCAATCCAGGGCCTGTCCTACGGCGTCCACCTCGCGATCAGCGCCACCCGCTGGATGGAGATCCGACCGGCAGTCAAGGACATGATGGGTACCCGCGTCGAGCTGCGGATGGGTGACCCGATGGACAGCGACGTCGGACGCAAGTTCGCCGAGCTGGTTCCCGTCGGGCGACCGGGACGCGGGATGAGCGCCGAGCGGCTGCACATCCTCATCGGCCTGCCGCGGCTGGACTCGACGTCCGACGTCGAGGATCTCCCGGCCGGCGTCGCCGCGGCCTGCGCGACGGTGCGCTCGGCATACGGCGACCGGGAAGCGCCTCGGGTGCGCATGCTCCCGCACGACGTCGACCGCGACGCCGTCACCGCGGCCGCCCGCACCGCAGGCGCGCTGGGCAGGAGCAAGGTGGCCATCGGGGTCAGCGAATCGGAGCTGGCGCCCGTGGTGCTGGACTTCGACGCGCAGCCCCACCTCGTCGTGTTCGGCGACGCCGAGTGCGGCAAGACCGGACTGCTGCGCAACATCGCCGCGGGCCTAGTGGAGGGCTCGACGCCGGAGGAATGCAAGATCGTCGCAGTGGACTTTCGGCGCACGCTGCTGGGTGCGGTCGAGAGCGACTACCTGAGTGCCTACGCGACCGCCGCGCAGTCCTGCTTGGAGGCCATGCAGGAACTCGCGGGGATGCTGAAGGAACGGCTGCCACCCAGCGACGTCACCCAGCAGCAACTCCGCGACAGGTCGTGGTGGCACGGCCCCGACGTCTACGTCCTGATCGACGACTACGACCTGATCCCCGGTGGCTCGATGAACCATCCGCTTGGCCCGCTCGTCGAATACCTGCCCCAGGCCCGCGACGTCGGTCTGCGGGTGGTCATCGCACGCCGCATCGGTGGAGCCGGGCGGGCGATCATGGATCCCATCCTCGGGCGTCTCAAGGATCTGTCGTGCCACGGCCTGGTGATGAGCGGGACCAAGGACGAGGGCGCGCTCTTCGGCTTCCGTCCCCAACCCATGCCACCCGGACGGGGCATGCTGATGTCCCGGTCGGTGAACTCCGACGTCATCCAACTGTCGCGGATGCCGGACCTGTGACCGAAATCGACTTGATGGCAACCGATCTCGACTCGAACGGGCACGCAGCGGTGTCACCGGTGCCCGACCTGGTGCGGGTTGCGGTCGTCGGGGAGCACCGACAGGTCGACGTGTCCCTCCCGCTGGACGTCCCGGTCGCCCTGCTAGTGCCCGAGGTGGTGCGCCTCTTCGACGGCTCCCCCGAGCCCCGGCAAGGTGGATCGACCACGCCGCCCGCCGGGTCCGAGGACCGACCCAAGGACGTGGTCTGGACGCTGGTCGGAGCCCGGTCAGGAACACCCCTGGCGCCCGACGGCACCCTGCGCGGCGCCGAGATCACTCAGGACGACGTCATCTACCTGCGAGGTCGGCGGACCCTCGCCGCCCCCACGTTGTACGACGACGTCGTCGATGCCGCGGCTCAGCTGAACCAACTGGGCCATCCCGGTTGGAACGCGTCCGCCGCCGGTCGCACCGCGTACCTCGGGGTGGGCCTGGCCGCCGCGGCCTGGATCTACCTCTTGCTGATCGATGCGTCGAGCCCACGGCGGGCCGCGATCCTCGGCCTGTCCGCGTTCGTGGTCGTGACGCTGCTGGTCGTCGCCGCGATCTTCGCCAGGAGCGCCGGGACACCTCGGGCCGGTGCGGCGCTGGGGTGGGCCTGCCTCCCCATTGCCGCGGCCGGGTGCTGGGCCGGTCTGTCACCCCACGGCACTCTTGCGCTGACCGGTGGGGCGTTGGCCCTGATCCTGCTGTGCACGGCGGGGTACCGCCTCGTCGGCGCCGGCGTGGGGGGCTTCATCGCCGCCGGGGTGTTCTTCGGTTGCGCTGCAATCGGATTGGCCATCCATGCGGCCGGGCTCACCCGCGTCGACGCCGCGGTGTGCGTGGCCGTTGGGGCCACGGTCGCGACGCTGGCCGTGCCCCGGTTGACCGCGCGGCTGGACTATTCCCGCCCCGCCCGACCCGAGCCGGTGGCCGAGCAGTCGTCGCCGGGCACCGGCCCGCCACCCGGCGGTGCGGACGTCGGCCGCCGCGTCGCCCTGGCCCGCGCCCTGCGCAGCGGGCTGTCCTTCGGTTTGGCGGTCGGCGCCTGTTCCGCGGCGGCGGTGGTGCTCTGGGCTGGGCCCAACCCGTCTGGACCCACGCCGTCGTGGTCCACGTTGGCGTTCGGCGGGGTATGTGCAGCGGCGTTGGGGCTACCCCGCCCGGGTGCCAGCGCCCTCGTCGGGCGAGCGGCGTCGGGCCTGCCCGCGGTGGCCCTGGTCGTCGTGGCCGCCGTCGCCGCGGTGAAGGGCGACGAGCCGATGTCGGTGGCGGGCGCCTCGGCGCTCCTGGCGGGCGCGATCGTCGCCGCCGCCGTCGGGTCCGCGTCCGAACAGCCGCACCCACGATGGCGGACGTTGTTCACGACGTTGTCCTATCTCGCGTTCGCCCTGATCGGGCCGAGCGCACTGTGGGTGGTCGGGGTCTATTCGAGATGGGGCTTGCTGTGATGGGGCTTGCTGTGATGAGGCCTGCTGTGATGAGGCTCGGTGTGGGGCAAGGCAAGAGGCCCTGGGGCAGGGTGGCGGCGGTGGTCCTGTTCGTCGGCGGCATCGTGGCCTGGCCGGCGCCTGCGGCGGCCATCGGCCCGCCGGTAGTCGCACCGGGCCCGCCGCCCACGGGGCCCGTCGCCCCGATGGACCCCACCGAGCAGAAGACGGTGTGCGCACAGGCCACCGCCCTTCCCGGCACCCAGTTCCAGCGGCGATCGGCCGGTGACGTGATGCTCGACTACAGCGCCGCGTGGAAGTTCTCTCGGGGAGCGGGTCAGAAGGTGGCGGTGATCGACACCGGCGTCGCGCCCAACCCCAGGCTGCTCGCCCTTCAGCCTGGAGGCGACTACGTCTCGTCGTCGGATGGCCTGGTGGACTGCGACGCGCACGGCACGCTGGTGGCTGGAATCATCGCCGCCGCGCCGAGCCAGGACGACGGCTTCAGCGGCGTGGCGCCGGAGGCGACCATCCTGTCCATTCGGCAGAACAGCGGTGTGTACGCGGTGAAGGGAGCGGGGACGGCCCAGGACGATCCGAACGCCACGTCGGCGGGGTACGGAAACACGCAAACGCTGGCCTATGCGATCGTGCGGGCCGTCGATCTGGGGGCGACCGTCGTCAACCTGTCCGAGGCGGCGTGTGCGCCGGTGGGGACGGACATCGACGACGCCGCAGTCGGTCTGGCGGTGCGCTATGCGTTCGAGCGCAACGTCGTCGTCGTTGCCGCGGCGGGAAACATTGCCCAACAGGGCAAGTGCAGCGCCCAGAACGGGGTGGGCGATCCGAACCTGCCGGTCTCCGATGCGTGGGCCACGGTGCGTACGGTCGCCAGCCCGGCGTGGTTCTCCGATTACGTCCTGACCGTCGGCGCCGTGACCGCGGCGGGCCAGCCCGCCGATTTCTCGCTGCGCGGACCGTGGGTGGACGTCGCGGCGCCCGGTGCGCAGATCACGTCGCTCAGCCCGACCGGTCCGGGGTTGATGAACGCTTGGCTGGATCCCACGGCCGGGCCGGTACCGGTGAACGGCACTAGCTTCGCGGCCCCCTATGCCGCAGGGGTGGTCGCGCTGTTGCGGTCGCGGTTCCCGGAGATGTCCGCGGGCCAGGTGATGGAGCGGATCAAGCGCACGGCCCGGACGGCGTCGTCGGGTCCTGACGAGGCCGTCGGCTACGGCGTCATCGATCCGGTGGCCGCACTGACCTTCCAGGTGCCGGCCCAGCCGTCGAGCCCCGATGTCGTGCGGGCGGTGGCCGTGCCAGCGCCTGCCGTCTCGGCGGACCACCGCGCGCGAAACCTCGGGCTCGGCGTCCTGGTCGGGTGCGCGGTGCTCGCAGGCATCGCGATCACCGTTCTGCACGCGCCGACCCGGAGGTAGGGGAGGGCCGAATTACCGATCCGACGCTCAATCACGTTATGACAAACCACAATTGGAGTAACTAGGGTGACTGTGACAGACGACGACCAATTCGCCCCCCAGCCGGGCGACGACGTGGACAGCAGGGCCGCCGAACTGATGGCGCGTCTGGCCGCACGGCAAGGCCTGCACGACGCCGCGCCTCGGGAGCGCGTCCCGAGTGCCGAACCCGTCGAACCGGCGCCCCAGGCCGAAACGCCCCAGCCCGAAACGCCCCAGGCCGAAACGGCCCAGGCCGAGGCGCCCCCGCCTGTCGAAACCCCACCCGTCGAAGCCCCGCCCGTCGAAGCCCCGACTTCGGACGGCACGCAACGCACCGGGCGCCGGATGGCCGCGCCGCCGTGGCAGCCGACCGCCGATCCGCCCGTGGTGGAGCCGCCCGCACACCGGGACCGCAATCTCGACGCATCGCCGGCCGCCGACGCCCGCGGGCATGGTCGCCCGGTGCCGCCAAGAGGGCAGCCCGCGGACCCCCGGCGGGCATTCCGCCCAGATTGGCAGTCCGGTCCCCCACCCCCACCTCCCGGCTGGAACGGTCCGCCGCCCCCTCCGGGCTGGCCGGGGCCACCACCGCGGATGCCACCCCGCCGGGACCGGGTTGCGCCACCACCCCCCGCTCCTGATGACGAACTGGCGGCCCGCCGACGCGCTCAGACTCAGACCCCGGCCACGCGAGCGGCCCGGCCCTTCGACGACGACGATTCCCTGGAGCCCGAACGGCTGACCCCGCAATTCGGGTGGCGGCGAATGCTCTATCGGGCGACCGGGGGCCGGGTCAATCCTGGTGTGTCGCAGAAGGACCGCGAGCAGCAGGACCTCTTGGAGCAGATCAAGCAGCCCCTCGGCAGCGACTTCCGGATCGCGGTGCTCTCGATCAAGGGGGGCGTGGGGAAGACGACGACCACCATCGGACTCGGTTCGGCGTTCGCCATGGTTCGCTCCGATCGCGTCATCGCGGTGGACGCGAACCCGGACCGCGGCACGCTGGCCGAGCGCATCTCAGATTCGTCGACCACGTCGACGGTGCGCGACCTGCTGCTCGATCCCGACGTCTCGCGCTACGCCGACGTCCGCCAGCACACGCGCATGGCGCCCAGCCGACTCGAGGTGCTCGCCAGCGTGCAGGACCCCGCGGTGGCGGAGATCTATGGCGAAAGCGACTACCGACGCACGGTCGAGATTCTGCAGGCGCACTACAACATCATCCTCACGGACTGCGGAACCGGGATCATGCACTCCTCGATGGCGAGCGTGCTCGACCTGGCGCATGCACTGGTACTCGTCAGCTCGCCGGCCGTGGACGCCGCCCGCAGCGCCGCGGCCACGCTCGACTGGTTGAGCGAGCATGGCTACGGCATGTTGGCGCGGGAGTCGCACGTGGTTCTCAGTGGTGCTCAAGCGAACTCGAAATCACCGGTGTTCGAGGAGGTGTTCCAGTACTTCGAGGCAAGGAGCGGGTCCATCCACGTCATCCCGTTCGAGCCGCACCTGGCCAGCGGCGCCGACGTCGACTTCGCCATGCTGTCTCCGGATGCGGTGCGCGCCTACCTGGAGCTGGCGGGCGCCGTGGCTGCGAAGTTTCCTCGGGTGCGTTGAGGCGGCGTCGGGGGGCAGGCGCCGGTCCCGGGTCCGTCCGTCGGTGCCTACTCCACGCCTTCGTCGACTCCTTGAGCTCGTTTCCCGAACTCGTTCAGCAGGAATGCTTGTCGATCGGCGACGAGTTCGGCCGCCGCATGTGCGACCTTGACTATCTGATCCGCGAGGGCGTCGGCCCCGTCTCGGTAGGCGTCCTCACGCAACCACAATCCGGTCGGTGCGCCCCACCCGTCTACCTGCACGCTCACCGACCGGTCGGCATTGCTCACCGTCACCGAGAGCGTTTCGATCTGTTCGTTGAGCGCCACGGCGAGGTCGCGCTGTTCGGCGAGGCGGTCGTTCACGACGGTTGCACCACCGTCGACATCGATGCCAGACGTGAGGAACCGGGCCTTCGCAGACCCTGCAACGGTCCCGGGCTCATGCGCACTTCCTTTGTGTCAGAATCTCGCGAAGCGTCTTGCGGCCTCGATGCAGCCGTGATCCCACAGTACCCACCGGGATGTTCAAGATCTTCGCGATCTCGGTGTTCCGGTAGCCCTCGACATCGGCGTAGAAGACCGTGTCCCGCAAATCATCTGGCAGACTCCTCAGGGCGATCACGGCGGCATCCGGCAGCGCGGCGAGCACCTCCACCTCCGCCGACTGCCGAGCACGTGACGGAAGCGAGCCCACGGGGATCGGATGCTCTTCGGTCAGATCACCGCTGAGCAGCTCCGATGGTCTGCGTTGCGCAGCCCGATAGGAATCCACCCAGGCGTTCACCATGATTCGGTGCAGCCAGGCCTTGAGGTTGGAGCCCTCGCGGAATGAGCCGTAGGACAGGAAGGCCTTGAGGATCGTCTCCTGGACCAAGTCTTCGACGTCGACCCGTTGTGCGCACAGATTCCATGCTTGCCCCAGCAGATGATCGGTCAACGGAACGACGCCCTCGATGAAACGCGATGTTTGCGATCCGGGTAGAGCGCCGGTCACCGCACCTTCCACCGCTTCCGGGGGAAGGGGTCGAACGAATGCCGAGGATGCCCGCTGCAACGTCGCAGAGGCGACAGGGACACTTGACGAAGACATGAGTCAAAGTCCTTTCATACAAGGTCTTTTCGCTACGATCCTCGGCGCCCGCCAAGGACCTGATTCACAACGAACATTAAGCCGAAATGGCTGGCGCCGCATCCATGGGTGCCCGACATGCACCGTTACGCGAGCCCGTCGGTTACCAGATAATGTTTGCTGAAATCCTCAGAATCTTGATTTGGCAACGACATCCGCACGCGGTGCGGTGCTCGCCTCCCGCGGTGATCCCGCCCCACCTCCACCGCCCCGTGGCGAGATGCCGTTGCGGATTTCGACCCTGCCCGCGCCCGCCGAGACCCAAGAGAGCGGCACCCGACGCTCAGCCGGGGAGTCATGCCTGCACAAATGCTCAGGAGTGCTCCGGGCTGTGATGGTGGGCTTCATTGCCACACGTGAAACGTGGTTTCGTGACACGCCGGCGCGCGCAGCCCCCGGCTCGGAACGCGCCGTCCGTCCGCACCGCACCGCGCGCACACGGCGACGATCTACGCCGACGTCAAATCGTGACCGCAGCGTGCGATGCGATCGGACCTGCCGTGCCACCCAGAGCACTTGCTCGTGGCCCGCACTGGATTCGCACCCCTCGGGGATGGGGTGGTCCGCGGTGGCCACCGCCGTTGGCAAACGCCGTGCAATTCAGCTGGGCACTCGACCACCGAGCTGCCTGCGTGGCGAGAATTCACCCTTCGTTCACCGTGGATTCGGCACAGGCACTGTCAGGTCATCCTGACCAGAAGGGCCAGAAGACCCCGAGTTTCGGCGGGCCGTGGTCCCGGGTACAGCCGCTCAGTGGCCGACGAACTGCACGTAGCGCCGATCGAAGAACTGCGACGGCGACGCAGCGCGAAGTGGCGCACGCATCCCGCCGACGTGCTGCCGCTGACCGTCGCGGAGATGGACTTCGGACTGGCGGAGTCGGTGAGCGACGCTCTGCGCCAGGCGATCGACCTCGGGGACACCGGCTATGCCGTGCCGGTTCCGAGCCTCGGCGAGGCATTCGCCGGGTTCGCGGGGGTGCGGTGGGACTGGGACGTGGACGCCGCCCAGGTCACCGCCATCACCGACGTCGGGGTCGGCGTGGTCGAGACGCTACGGCTGGTCACGCGCCCCGGCGACACCGTGGTGGTCAGTCCACCCGTCTATCCGCCGTTCTTCGACTGGGTCCAGGAGGCGGGCACCCGCCTCGGGGAGGTTCCGCTGCATCACACCGACGACGGTTGGCGACTCGACCTGCCCGCCTTGGAACACGCCTTCGCCCGACGCCCCGCCGCCTATCTCCTCTGCAATCCCCACAATCCCGTCGGACGTGTCCACGATCCGGACGAGCTCACCGAACTCATCGGGCTCGCCACCCGGTACGGCGTGACGATCGTCAGCGACGAGATCCACGCGCCGCTAGTGCTGCCCGGCGCCACCTTCACGCCGTTGTTGACGGTGCCCGGCGCGCCCGAGGTCGCCGTCGCCGTCACGTCGGCGAGCAAGGCCTTCAACCTCGCCGGCCTCAAGTGCGCCGCCATCGTCACGGGGTCGAGCGGGATGGCCGCCCGAATCCAGGCTCTGCCACCCGATACCCGATGGCGGACAGGGCAATTCGGGCTGCTCGCCACCGTCGCTGCCTATCGCGACGGTGGAGCCTGGCTCGACCGACTACTCGTGACGCTGGACCGTCGACGCGCCCAGCTGACCGACCTCCTGGCGACGCGCCTGCCCCCGATCGCGTGGACGCCACCGCAGGCCACGTACCTCGCCTGGCTGGACTGCAGATCGCTCGGCGACGCGGACGTCGCGCAACGACGGTTCCTGGAGCGTGGCAGGGTCGCGCTGGAGCCCGGTCCACGGTTCGGCAATCCCGGAAACGGCTTCGCCCGCTTGAACTTCGCTACGAGCTCCGACGTGCTGGCGGACGCGGTCGAGCGGATGGCCTCCGCGCTCCCGTAGTCAGCCGGCGACCTCGAAGGCATCGGTGAGCCAGTCCCGGATGGCCGTCACCAACACCACGCGGTTCTCCCGCTTGACGATCGCATGACCCTCGTCATCGAGGATCATGCACTCGACCTTCCTGCCGAGTCTCTGCAGCGCGTCGTACATCTGCCGGGACTCCCCGGGCGGGACGTTGTTGTCGTTCGCTCCGTGCACCAGCAGCAGGGGCGGCGTCAGCGCCTCGACCCGCAGCAGTGGCGACAGCCGGTCGAGCAGCTCGCGGTCGTTGATGGGGTGACCGTACTTCGGATATGCCTCCGCGGCGATCCACGGATCGGTGTTTCGGTAGAAGGTGCCAAGGTCGCTCATCCCGCAGATGCTCACCCCCGCGGCGAACAGCTCGGGGTGAAACGTCAGCACCGCCTGCGTCAGGTAACCACCGTATGACCAACCGCTGCAAGCGATTCGGCTCGAATCGAAGCCCTCGTCGATCAGGAAACCCACGCAGTCGGCCACGTCGTCGATCGCACCGAAGCGCAGGTGTCGATCGTCGGCGTGGCAGAAGCTCCTGCCGAATCCGCCCGACCCGCGAACGTTCGGTGCCAGCACGGCGATTCCCGCGTCGAGCAACTCGGGGAAGATCTCGCTGTAATCCGGTCGGGACTGGCCCTCGGGACCACCGTGCAGGTAGATCATCGCCCCCGCGACGTCGACACCCCGTGGCTCGTAGAGCCAGCCGGTGAGACCGAGCCCGTCGCGGGCCTCGATCCTCACCAATCGCGGAAGCGGCGTTGACGCGCCACCCCGCGGTTCGTGGTCGATGCGCTCCCACTCCCCCGATCTCGGATCGACGAGTTCCACCGTTCTCGGCGTCGCCGGGCCCTGCACGGTCAACGCCACCGTCGAACCACCTGCGCTGATGCTGAGCTCACCGGCGACCGGGCCTGGCAACGGAATCGGCGCGCTCAGCGTGTTGTCGGCGTACTGCAGGACCTGTAATTCACTGCAGCCGTTGATGTTCCACAACAGTGCGACAGTCGAGAGGTCGTCGCTGACGGCGAACTCGTCGAGGTCGTGGCCCGGGCGCTCCGCCACGACGTGGTAGGACACCCCGTCCTCGGTCACGGTCAGTTCGATCAGCCTGGCGTGCTCCGCACCGTTGTCGCTGCGGACCAGGGCACGCACGTAGCCGCGCGTGCTGTTGATCGGGTAGTCCTTCGCCGGGTGGTACAGCGTCATCGTCTCGCCTTCGAGACCGGACCGGATGCGACGGGGTTGATGGTCGTCGAGGATCACCCCCGCGTCGGTCGTGGCGCCGGGATCGGATGGTAGGAGCGCGATCTCGGTCAATCCGTGGAGCAGGATGAGATCCCGGTAGCCGCGGGGGCCCACCCGTACCAGCGTGGCGCCCGCCCAGGAGTCGACCAGCTTGCCGCCCGATCGGCGGTCGAGCACGATCGTGGTGCCGTCAGTCGGATTGATCAGGCACGAACGGCCGACGCCGTCCTGACCGGTCAGGATCGCCGCGATCTGGATGCCATCCCACCCGACCAGCTGGGCCGTCCCCTCGGGATGCCCGACGGGCCAGCTGTCGATGCGGCGGGCCCCGCGATCGTCGGGATCGGTGGTCACCAGCCAGATCTGGGTACGGGTGCCGCCGTGGGGGGCCACCTCGCAGGCCAGCCAGTGCCCGTCGGCGGAGTGCACGATCCTGGTGACCGGCCCCTCCACCGGAAGCTCCACGTCGCGCGACGAGGTGGCTCGCCAGCCCCGCAGGAAACGCTGCACGGCCCGCGGGTAGCCGCCGTCGTCGACCAGGCAGGCGAATGCCGTTCCGTCGGGCGAGAGCGACGCTCCGTAGGTGGCGCGGATCCGCTCTGTCACACCCTCAGCGCGCTTCCATGCTCTGCAGCCACATCTCCAATACTGCCAGCTGCCACAACGCGTTGGACCCCAACGTCGTTCGGGTGTCGTTGGGTGCGGCCAAGAGGCGGTCCAGCGTCTCCTGGCGATAGAGGCCACGCGACCGTGCGGCGTCGTTGGTCAGCGCGTCGCGCACCATCTCCATGACCTCACCGTGCAGATGACGGATACCGGGCACGGGGAAATAGCCCTTGGTGCGGTCGACGACCTCGGCGGGCAGCAGCGCACGCGAGGCGTCCTTGAGGACGCCCTTCCCACCCGCGGCCAACTTGAGGTCAGCGGGGCAGGTGGCGGCCAACTCGACGAAGTCGTGGTCGAGGAACGGCACCCGCGCTTCCAGGCCCCACGCCATCGTCATGGTGTCGACTCGCTTGACCGGATCGTCGACGAGCATCACTTGGGTGTCCAATCGCAGCGCCGCGTCGACGGCCGTCTCCGCACCCGGCATACTCTGATGTGCCAGCGCGAACTCCCAGCTTGGATCCTCCTCGGCCACGGCGTATTCCGGACTGAAGATCTCGAGCGTGTCGGCATGCCCGCGATCGAAGAACACCTTCGCGTAGGCCTCCGTCGTCCGCTCGCGGGGCACGTTCGCCAACGGCGGGTACCAGTCGTACCCCGCCAGGATCTCGTCGGCGCCCTGCCCGGACTGCACCACCTTGACCGACTTGCTGACCTCTTCGGACAGAAGGTAGAAGGCCACGCAGTCGTGGCTCACCATCGGCTCACTCATGGCGGCGATCGTCTTCGGCACGGCGGGCAGCAGCCGGGACCCGTCGACGTGGATGCGGTGGTGATCGGTGCCGAACGTATTCGCCACCAGATCGGAGTAGTAGTACTCGTCCCCGGATTCGTCACCGACCGAGTCGAATCCGATCGAGAACGTGGCCAACCCGGTCTGCCCCTGCTCGGCGAGGAGGGCGACGACAAGGGACGAGTCGATGCCACCGGAGAGCAGGACACCGACCGGCACGTCGGCCACCATCCGTCGTGTCACCGCCGTGCGCAGTGAGTCCATCAGCGCGTCCTGCCAGTCGCGGTCACTCCACGACGCACGCTCCTGATCGCGCTCGAAAACCGGTGTCCAGTAGACGGTGTCGGTGGACGAGCCGTCGGGCCGGATCACACGCACCGTCGCGGGCGGCAGCTTGCGTACGCCGCGATAGATGGTGCGGGGCGCGGGTACCACCGAGTGGAAGCTCATGTAGTGGTGCAGCGCGGCGCGGTCCAGTTCGGTGTCGACCTCGCCGGCCCGCAGCAGTGCACCCACCGTCGAGGCAAAGCGTAACCGGCCCGGTGTCTCGGCCAGGTACAGCGGCTTGATCCCGAGACGGTCGCGGGCCAGCGTCACCACCCCCGTCGCGCGGTCGGCGATGGCGAAGGCGAACATCCCCTTGAAGCGGTCCACACACCGCGTGCCCCAGCGATGGAACGCCTTGATCACGACCTCGCTGTCAGCGGAGGAGAAGAACCGGTAGCCGGCGTCCTGCAGCTCCGTACGCAGCGCCTCGTAGTTGTAGATGCACCCGTTGAACACCAGGGTGAGACCGAGGTCGCTGTCCACCATCGGCTGCTCCCCGCATGCGGACAGGTCGATGATCGACAGCCGTCGGTGACCGAGCGCGATCGGCCCGTGCGCCACGACGCCATCCGAATCCGGGCCGCGGGACACCATGGCGTCGGTCATCCGGGTCACCGCGCCGACGTCGGCGGACCGACCGTCGAAGCGGACCTCGCCGCAAATACCGCACACGTGCTGTCCGTTCCCCTACGTCGACGACGTCGAAGCGTCGGTCAACAACCAAGTGTCCTTGCTCCCGCCGCCAGACGACGAATTGACGATCCGCGAGCCGTGGGCGGCCACCCTGGTCAGCCCCGCGGGCATCACCTCGGCGCGCACCCCGTCCCGCCCGTCGGGCCGCAGATGGACGAACGCTCGAAGGTCGACGTAGTGCGGATACATTCCCTCGCCGTCGAACGTCGGATGGGTGGAGAGGGCGATCGTCTCCTGCGCGATGAAGCGCTCGGGCTGGGTCTCCAGTTCGCGACGTCGGGCGTCGAGTTCGGCCGCGTTCGCGTCGGGTCCGATGACGACGCCGATCCCGCCGAACCCGTCGATCGGCTTGATCACCAGCTCCGCCAGATGATCGACGACGTAGTCGCGCTGCTCGCGTTCGGCACAGATCCACGTCGGCACCTGGGCCAGCAGCGGCTTCTCCCCGAGGTAGTACTCGATCATCGCGGGTACGTGCGCGTAGATCGCCTTGTCGTCGGCGATCCCGTTGCCGAGGGCGTTCGCGATCGTCAACGTTCCCCCGCCGACCGCCTTGAGGAGGCCAGCCCGCAGCGGCACCCCGTCGTAGCCGGTGGAGGACAGCAGCATGTCCTCGTCCATTCGCGCATACACGACGTCGATCGGGCGGATGTCCGAACCGAGGTGCCGCACCAACCGACCGTCGCGCACGGACAGATCGGCGGACTGGACGAGCGCCACGTCCATCTCGGCGGCGAGGAAGGTGTGCTCGAACCATGCGGAGTCGTCCCAGCCGCCGGACAGCAACGCCACCGACGGCTCACCGTCGCACCGCGCCGGCGCCGATGCGCGCAGGGTTTCGAGCAACAGCTCCGGAACCCGATCGACGTCACCGATGCCGCGAGGCCTCACGACTTCGGGGAGGTGCCTGGACAGCAGCCGGCGGCTCATGATCGCGTAGGCGATGCCCGATGGCACGCGCAGGTTGTCCTCGAGCACCATCCACTTCCCCGCGCCGTCACAGACGAGGTCGGTGCCGCAGATCTGGGCGCGCACGGCATGGCTCGCCAGTCGACCGACGGACCGGAACCCTGGGGCCCTGTCGAGCGACTCCACCGGGATGATGCCGTCGGCGACGATGGCCTGGTCGCAATACACGTCGCGCAGAAATGCATTGAGGGCCTTCGCCCGCTGCCCGAGACCCGCCGTCAGGTCCGCCCACTCGTCGGCCGCGATGACGCGGGGCATCGGATCGAGGGGGAATACCTGCGCCCGGCTCTGGCCGCTGACCCGGAACATGACGTTCTCGGCGCGCTGATCCTGTTCGATGGAGCTCTCCCTGGCCCTCAGTACGGTCACCCCGAGTCCCGCGATGGATTCGAGTATCCCCCGGTATCCGGGTCGGGCCAGACCGTCGACGTCGACGGCTTCGTCGTAACTCGGCGGCGCGGCGGTGTCGGCCGGATCGAACGGGCGGTTGGGGTGGTAGCCGAACAGCAGAGTGGGGTCCCCGAAGACCGCCGCCGCTGCGTCGGGAAGGTGGCCCGCGGTTTCGTCGATCAATTGGTCGACGACGTCGGTGAGGCGGCCCCGCCTGCGCAGGGCACGACGCTGGCGGGCGGCCGACGTCCCCGCGACGAGCGTCTGGCGCGCCAGGTCGCTCACCACGTCCCAGTCTCCCGTCGCCTCCAGCTGCGGACGCAGCATCGACACCAGCTCGGTGACCACGTCGACGGCGGGGCGACCACGCGGAATGCTCACGTCGACCAGTTCGCCTTCGAGCCCGGAGCGGGCGGCCCGCCACAGCGCGGCGCGTCCCATCGGGGTGGAGATCCCCAAGGGGGGAGTCCCTGCGCGCAGACCTTCGACCTCGCGTTCGACGAGGGCACGGAACAGGCCCGCGATGAGCACGATGGTGTCGATCGACGGGCAGCTGTCGCACACCCGAAGCTCCAGGGTCGGCGCCTCGACCGCGGGCCGCACGTCGAAGTACACCATGCCCTTGTCGGCGATGGCACCACTGTTGACCAGGTCGTCGACCAGCTGATCGAACTCGGCCGCCGTCGACACCGGTGCCGCAAGACCCGTCGTCGGCCAGCGTTGCCACACCAGCATGCGGCCGCTCGAGTAGCCGGTGTCCGAACCGTCCGACCAGAACGGTGAGCTGGTGCTCAGCGCCAGCAACGTCGGCACGAACGGCGCCACCCGGTTCGCCACGGCGACGGACTCGTCGCGGTCGGCGATGCCGACGTGCACCTGGGTCCCGCAGATGAGCTGTTCGCGCGCCAACAGCTGGTAGTCCGCGAGCATCTGCCGATACCGGGGAGTCTCGGTGACCTGCATCTCGGCGGGTACCGACAACGGCACCGCGCCCGCGGCGACGACACCGATTCCGAGCGTCGCCGCGGCCTCCACCAGGACCTTGCGGTGCTGCACTAGGTCGGCGCGCAGATCCTCGAGACTGTCGACCACCCCGCTGTTCATCTCGACGACGCATCGTTGCAGCTCAGCCACGTAAGTATCGGAGAGTTCGGCGAGGAGCTCCGGCGCACGGGCGGTCAGGCGTCTGGTCTTGAGGTCGACGAGGTGGAACTCCTCTTCGACGCCCATGGTCCGTGGGGTCACCGGGGTGGGCTACCCGATAAATTGACGGCCAAGCCGATTTAACCTGATCGACCCATACCGACCCGCGGGGCCAGCGCCGCCGGGCGCCCCGGCCCTGGCACTGACAGTCCTAGGACGGTCGAAGTCCTGGCTGACGGTGCGCCCAGTGGCGCATGGTGGTGACATGACGACGACACTGATCACCGGGGCCAACAAGGGCATCGGATTCGAAACCGCCCGTCAACTGATCGCCGCGGGCCACACCGTCTACGTCGGCAGCAGGGACGCCGAACGGGGCCGCCGCGCCGCCGAGCAGTTGGGGGCCCGCGCGGTCCAGCTCGACGTGACCGACGACGCGTCCGTACAGGCGGCCGCCGCCGTCATCGAGGCCGACGGGGGCCTCGACGTTCTTGTCAACAACGCAGGCGTCGAGGAGCGCGGCGACGGCAACGTCGTGATCGGGCCTGCGGAACTGACCGCCCCGCTGATGCAGAAGACGTTCGAGACGAACGTGTTCGGCACCGTGCGCGTCCTGCACGCGTTCCTGCCGCTGCTGCAACGGTCGGCCGCACCCGTGGTCGTCAACGTCAGCAGCGGTCTCGGCTCGCTGGCCCAGGTCTCGGCGATGCCGGCGGGCAT
>NZ_JBEVLO010000372.1:0-4428 GCF_040509115.1 Mycobacterium sp.
GGAGGCCAGGTCGAGATCTCGCAGGCGACGGCCGCGGCTCGTCGGGCGTTGCCGGGGTGGAGGGCGCAGGCGGCAAGCGTGCGGGGCCGGGCGCTCTGCCGAGTAGCCGACGAGCTGGAAGCCGAGCTGGAAGACGTCGCCGTGCTGCTGGCACAGGAAACGGGAAATGCGATCCGCCGACAATCTCGACCCGAGGTGCAGTCGGCCGTTGACTTGCTGCGCTACTTCGGTGGTGCCGCCGCCGAGAGCAAGGGCGAAACCGTCCCCCTGGGCGACGCGATGCTCAACTACACCTTGCGAGAGCCGGTGGGCGTGGTTGGCGCCATGACTCCGTGGAACGCTCCGCTTCAGCTGGCCGTGGTGAAGGTTGCGGCCGCAATAGCATTGGGCAACACCGTCGTACTGAAGGTGTCCGAGGAAGCACCGCTGACCGTGCTGCGCTTCGCCTGGCTAGCTTCGCTGCACCTGCCCGCCGGGGTGCTGAATGTCGTCACCGGCCTCGGTGACGAGGCTGGCGCGGCCCTCATCGCCGAACCTGGGATCCAGAAGCTCTCCTTCACCGGCTCGACATCGGTGGGCCACATGGTGATGCGGGCGGCATCGGACCGCATCGTGCCGGTGTCCTTGGAACTGGGCGGCAAGAGCCCATCGATCGTGTTCCCCGACGCTGACGACGAACGGACCGCCCAAGGTCTGGTCGATAGCATGCGGTTTCCTCGTCAGGGTCAGTCGTGCACCGCGGGAACCCGCCTGCTCATCCACACGTCCATTTACGACAGCGTCCTCGACAAGGTCGCTGCCGCTCTCGATCGCCTCGTCGTGGGCGACCCCGTAGACGAACGCACCGATATCGGCTCCATCATCAACGAACGGCAGCACGATCGAGTCCGGTTCTTCGTCGACGGCGCTGTCAGCCAGGGCGCCGAGATCGTACGCGGCGGGCACGACGTCGCGGTCACCCCTGAGTTGGCCCCCGGCCACTTCTACGCCCCGACGATCCTGAGCGGTGTCCGCCCGGATTGGGACGTCGCACGCGAGGAGATCTTCGGCCCGGTGCTGGTGGCCATGCCCTGGTCAGAGGAATCCGAAGCGATCCGTCTGGCCAACGACTCCTCCTACGGCCTGGCCGCCTATGTGTGGACCAAGGACATCAGCACCGCACTGCGGGCCGCTCACGCCATCGAGGCCGGGTGGGTCCAAGTCAATCGGGGCCTGGGGCAGCTGCCTGGCATGAGCTACGGCGGCACCAAAGCGAGCGGCCTCGGCCGCGAATTCTCGATCGAAGGTGCAATCGAGGCCTTCACCCACCGGAAGACCATCACAGTCGGAATCTGAACAGAGCCGAAAGCGGCTTTCGGCCGCCGCACCACCCGCGGCGACAGCCAACGAGGAGGAACAGTCATGACCCAGTCACTGCAAACCACCGACCCCGACGCCGACACCGGCGCCGCCCCCGACGTCGACACTGACGTCGACATCTCATCGATGACGCGCGACGAGGTCATCGCCCACAACATCAAGGTCGTCGAAGCTCACTTCCACAACGAGACACCCGAACTGGTCGACAAGGCCATCGCCCTCTACGGACCCAACATCGTGTGGGAGGCACCGGCGCGGGGCGTGCTGCTCACCGATCCCGCCGAAGTCAAGAAGGCCTACCTCGGCATCTACAGGACCGTGTCGTTCAACAAGGCAACCACCCTGCGCCGCTTCGCCACCGAGGACTACGTCTTCGACGATCAGGTCATCGACATGACCGTCATTGGAGAGGACATGCCCAACCTCGGGTTCAAGCCCGGCGACCGGATCAGCATGCGGCTCATTCATTGCTTCGAGATGAAGGACGGCAAGATCTCCCGCGAAATCGCCTACGAGGTGTGCCGTGACTTCGGCGGCCCCCGGGACGTCGACTCGATTCCCGAGAACTCCCCCGTCGAGGAATTCCCCAGCGGCCCGCACTACCGCCGCTAACCAGCTTTCGCCCCACACACCCTTAGGAGAAACCTTGAAGCTCATCGGATTCGACCACTTCGGCGTGCGTCACGTCGGCGCCCTCGAGGACGGCAAAGCCCGCAACCTGGGCACCGCAGACGAGTTCTACGCCGACACGAGTGCCGCACTGAACAGCACGGACGGTGCCCTATTCGACCTCGACGACCTGCGGATCGAGCCGCCGGTGCCCACAACCTCTCGCATCTTCTGCGTCGGCATCAACTACCGCAGTCACGCCGCGGAATCCAAGGACTTGGCGGGGCTCGACGAGCCCAAGCTGCCGATGATCTTCGGTCGCTGGGCACAGTCACTGGTGCCCAACGGATTTCCCGTTCCCGTGCCGCCCAACGAACAGGGCCTCGACTGGGAGGTCGAACTGGCCGCGGTCATCGGGACGTCCGGGTGGAACCTCAAAGAAGAAGAAGCCCTTGCTCACGTCCTGGGATATGCAGCCTTCAACGATCTCAGCGCACGCAAGAAGCAACTGGAGACACCGCAGTTCACGATCGGCAAGAACGCTGACTTCAGCGGCCCCATCTCCGAGATCATCACCGCCGACGAAGTCGGTGACATCTCGGGCGGACTCGACGTTTCCACCCACGTCAACGGCCAACTCATGCAGCAGGGAAACACCCGCGATCTCATTCACACGGTGGAGAAGATCATCTCCTACATCACCGACACCATCACCCTGCAGCCCGGGGACGTCATCGCCACCGGCACGCCAGGTGGCGTTGGAGCCGGCCGAAAGCCGCCGATCTTCCTGTCCCCCGGTGACGACGTGACCGTCACGGTGGAAAGAGTCGGAACCGTCAGCAATCCGATCGTTGCGCGTTAAAGCGCAAGTCGGATAGCTCCTTTCGATTGGAACAGAAGATGAGTGACGAGACATTTGACGTAGCCGTGGTCGGCTACGGACCGACGGGCCTGGTAGCGGCCTCACTTCTCGGAGCGATGGGCCATCGCGTCGCGGTGATCGAACGGCACCCCACGCTCTATGGACTCCCCCGGCTCACCCACATCGACGGCGAGACTGCGCGCATCGTGCAGGCCGCCGGCGACGTCGATCTGGCGCTGCGGGACGCCCAGGCCCTCGACAGCTTCAAGTACCTCAGCGCTGACGGCAAGGTCCTCGTCGATCTGCCGTGGGCGGGGGAATCCTGCGGGCATCCAGGTCACATCTCCATGTATCAACCCGACATCGAACAGGCAATCGACGAGCGCGTTCGCCAACATTCGAACGTCACGCGTCTCATGGGTTGTCGCGCAACAGGATTGACGGTCAACGCCGACGACGTCGAGGTGCGCGCTCAACGCGTCCACGACTCGCCATCCGCCAGCAACGTCATCGACGTGCGGGCCAGGTACGTGCTCGGCGCTGACGGCGCCAACAGTTTCGTACGCAACGCGCTCGGGATCGGCCAAACCGACTTCGGCGTCGACGAGCGTTGGCTCAACATCGACACCACCACACGACGCCCGCTGCCCGAGCGATTCCGCTACACGATGGTGTTCTGTGACCCCGCCCGCCCGCACATGTTCATGCCGATCGGGCAGAACCGCCAACGCTTCGAGTTCGCGGCGTTGCCCGACGAGAACAAGGACGATCTCGAACGCGAGGAACGCGCCTGGCAGTGGTTGCGCGCGACCCACGACCTCGGGCCGCAGGACGTGACGATCATCCGCCAAGTGCTCTATCCCATCAAGGCCAAGATGGCCGATTCGTGGGGTGACGGGGGCCGGGTCTTCCTGCTTGGCGACGCCGCCCACAGCATGCCACCCACGATGGGCCAGGGCGCCTGCTCCGGGATGCGCGACGCGATCGCGCTGTCCTGGAAGATCGACCTGGTGCTCCGCGGTCGTGCCACCGACGACCTCCTGGGCACCTACGAGGCCGAGCGTCGACCGCACGCCCAAGCGATCGTGGAAGGGTCGGTGATGCTCGGGGAGGTCGCCTACACCATGGACCCGGAGCGGGCTGCCGCACGCGACGAAGCGTTCCTCAACGGGTCGATGCCGCCACCGCCGCCCTTTCCCACGCTGCAGACCGGGATCATCGAGACGACCGCGGAAGGCGTCGCTGCACCGTTCGCCGGCACCCTCGCCCCTCAGGGGCTGGTCTCCAGTCACGACGGGCGCATCGGTCGCTTCGACGACGTATTCGGCCACGGGTTCAAATTGATCACCCGCGCCGATCCCTACACCCTGCTCGGGCGTGAACACGCGGCGTTCCTGGAACGCATCGGCTGTACGGTGCACACGCTGGTGCCCGGCCAAGCGCGTTCCTTCGGAGACGGTGAAGGCACCTATGCCCGATACTTCGACGATATCGGTGCTGACCTGTTCATCAGCCGCCCCGACTTCGTCGTCTTCGGGTCAGCCTCCGTTGCCGGTGTCGGTGCCCTGTTGGCGCAACTGGAGGACAAGCTCTGTTTC